>JALNXB010000021.1 GCA_023230585.1 bacterium | reverse complement strand
TAGGATAAGTTCTTGTCTTTGGCGTAACTTCTCTTCCTTTATACGTTTTTCCTCATCAAGGCGGGACTCTTTTTGACGCTGGATTTCTTCTCTCTGCTTACGGGTTTCATCCAGTTTTGCCTGCTTGGCTTCTTTCTCTTTTAGGGTAAGTTCTTGTCTCTGACGTAACTCTTCTTCTTTTGCTCGTCTTTTCTCAGCAAGAAGTGCTTCTTTCTGTTTACGAACTTGATCCAGTTTTGCTTGCTTGGCTTCTTTCTCTTTTAGAATATTCTCTTGTCTTTGGCGTAACTTCTCTTCCTTTATACGTTTTTCCTCAACAAGGCGCGCCTCTTTTTTCTTATCAAGACCTGCTTGTTTAGTCTGTTTTTGTTGCAACTTCTTATCTGCTATAAGCGCTGCCTTTTCAAGAAACTTCTCTTGTTGAATAAGTTTCCTATTTTTTTGAACAGAAGCAATAAAACCAATAAGTTTAGTCTTATTATCTTGTCTTTGGTTTAGTTTCTCTTCTTTTATACGTTTTTCTTCTATAAGGCGGGACTTTTTTTGACGTTGGACATCTTCTTTCTGTCTACGGATTTCATCCAGTTTTGCCTGTTTGGCTTCTTTCTCTTTTAGAATACTCTCTTGTCTCTGACGTAGTTTCTCTTCTTTTATACGTTTTTCCTCGGCAAGGCGCGCTTCTTTTTGACGTTGGACATCTTCTTTCTGTCTACGGATTTCATCCAGTTTTGCCTGTTTAGCTTCTTTCTCTTTTAGAATATTCTCTTGTCTCTGGCGTAGTTTCTCTTCTTTTATACGTTTTTCCTCGGCAAGGCGCGCTTCTTTTTGACGTTGGGCTTCTTCTTTCTGTTTACGGATTTCATCCAACTTTGCCTGTTTAGCTTCTTTCTCTTTTAGAATATTCTCTTGTCTCTGACGTAGTTTCTCTTCTTTTATATGTTTTTCCTCGACAAGACGCGCTTCTTTTTGACGTTGGGCTTCTTCTTTCT
Organism: bacterium; assembly: GCA_023230585.1. NCBI lineage: Bacteria > bacterium. Next base: position 30,967 of record JALNXB010000021.1, on the reverse strand, counting down.
GTTTACGGATTTCATCCAACTTTGCCTGCTTGGCTTCTTTCTTTTTTTTCAGTCGTGAAGATACTAATCTCTCCTTCTCAACAGCAGACTGTTCAGATTTCACCTTTTGTCGAGAAGTCTTTTTCTCCACCTTTGAAACGTTTTCATTTGTACCACCATTAAGAAAAACCTTATTTTTAAGTTTATCTTTGTCTTTACTCAGTGAAAACGAACGAACTGCTTTCTCTTTACGCTGCTTCCTCATTTTACTATCAGCCATATAAACCTTTTGATATTCCTTTGGTGTTTCTTCTTTCTTAACGTATGGAACTTGGACACGTTTATCCACCTGTATAAGAACTTCTCTTTTTTTAGTTTCCTTACGTTGAACAATTTTTTTACTTTCAATAAATTCAAGAATCCGTCTTTTTTTCTCTATTCTTTTTAGAGTTATATCGATTCCCATTATATTTTATTAAGTGCCAATTGCACCCTCATATTTTAAAATAATAGCATTTATACCCATATTCATTCTAAAAACACCTTTTCCACTTTTTTCTATAGAAAAACTCTTTAAAGTGAAATATGAAGATGGTTGCTCAAAATATTTAAGACACCTCATTATTTCGTTACTTGTTCCGCTGACAGTTATTTTTAAAGGTAGCATATCATAAAAACTAACCTTCTGCGGAGCGCCAAAAGTTATTTCTTCAATAACAGAAACTCCTGAATCAAGAATTAAGTTAACCATATCTTTAACAACTTCAAACTGAAGGGTCCAAGTCTTAATCTGTTCTTCTGGAACTAACCCTGTCATAGGAAATCCAAGAGATTCTGGTATCCGCAACCTTCTTCGTGTAGCTTTTTTATAAAGCCGATCAGAAGAAAAGTAGAGGTACTCTTTAAACTCAATTGAAGGATAAAGAGTAAACTCGTGAGAAACAGGATACACAGTCGAAAAACGGTCCATCAACATATTTACATTTCTTTCAAATAACATCTTTTTTACAGTTAGTTCATTAATAAGTTCTTGAGAAGGAGCATTCTCCTCGTCAAGTTCGTATTTTTTGGCTTGTTCATATTTTTCTTTAATTACATTCTCGGTGGTTTTTATCTCTTGTTTTATCTTTTTATTTATAAATTGTCCAACCGCAATAATTGCAAGCACAAAGACAAATGACAAAACCAGTGAATGTTTGCTTATAAACGCTTTAATTTTATTCATTTTAAGGAAATAACAAGTGAAAAATCGAGTTTTTCTTCTTGTTGGTTTAGTTCACAATATAGGATATCTGTTTTATCAACAAATGAAAGTTCCTTAACAGCAGATACAAACGTCTTGAAATCCCCAAAAGCACTTTTAATATCTGTAACAATAACTTCTCCTTTCAGTGTGAATACTTTTTCTTCGCCAACGCTCAATTCGCCTGTTGGTGAAGCAGGTTGAACAACCTCTGGTTGGTCTTCCATTCCATGATCATCAGGTTCATCGTGTTCATGTTCCTGGGTCTGTGCAGGAGGGGGAGTACCACCAGAAGGTGCTTGTTCGGAACCAGGTGAAAGGGACGCAATATAAATTCTACTGCTTGGTAGGGAGTTTCCTATATCAAGGATTCTTTTAAGCCATATTGTTTTACTTTCAGTAATATTTTTAATTGTTTTTTGTTTCCCGTCTAAAGTTTCTATCTCACCTTTTAGGGCGTCAACTTCAGGTTTATATTTTTCATACTGTTGTAAAGACATCTCTATCTCATTAAGTAAAACCTTAAGAACAGCTTTATCTTGATTATAAAAAAATGTTGGAGTCATAGCAATAAGTCCTGCCATAATTGCTGAGATATAAATATAGGGTCTATTCTGCCTAAACTCTCTTATCCTTTCCATCTCTTCTGGAATCATATCAAGATTAATAACGGTCTGTCTATTTTTTCTAAGAGCCACCCCTGTTAAAACAGCAAATTCAATATCTTTGGATTCTAAATAAGAGTATTGAGAATTGAGTTCAAAATTGGAAAAAACTTTAAATAGGTAGGTAGGTATTCTCGATTTTTCTTGCAGAAACTCTTTCACATTTTTAAATAATGCGCTTTGCCCGCAAAGAAATATTTCTTCAACTTCAGGACCTTTCTGAGTAAAACGCCAAAAATCTATTGAATTCTGTATTTCAGTATTAAGGTTTTCCATACTTGTTGCTACAATAGGTAAACTTAATCCTTCTGCAATTTTTTTATCCTCTGCTTCAACAAAAGGTATCGTCTCTGCTTCAACAATAGCATTGGTGATAGTTTCCCCAGCAGTAGTTAAAGAACGCATAAGGATTTTTTCTTTATGGTTGATAATCAAATTAGAGGAATTAGCACCTATCTCAAGAATGGCTTGACATTTTTCGGAGTTAAACTGTTGGGAAAACCTAAAAGCGTTAAAATAAGCAAAAAGGTCGGTATCAAGGTAAGCATAATCTATCCCAAGCATAGACAAACTACTTAAGAATTCATTTATCAATTCCTTTTTTGCGGCTGCGAGCAGAATATTAAAAGATTCTCCTTCTTCGCTCAAGATTTGATATTTCCATTCTACCATCTCAAGAGGAAAAGGTATCTGTTGCTGAACTTCGTATTTTAAAATATCTCGTACTTTTTTTAATGGAACCTTTGGGATGGTTAAAGTACGTATCAATATTCCTCTTCCAGGTAGGGAAACATAAAAAGAATTGCTTGGTTGACGTTTTATAAAAGCTCTTCCTTCTGTTCTGAAAAAATCGCTCTTATCTTCAACTATACTGGGGATTTCCAATTCATCATAATATGTAACTTTAAATTTAGGTGAGGCTCTTTGAATGTCACATATTCTTATCTTTGTACTTCCCAAATCTATAGATAATATTCTCTGTTTTCCTATTTTCACTATTATCCTCAGACAAGCATTACTTTTGAAAAAGTAGGAATCTTCCCTTGCCAGTGCTTTTTCAGACCATAATACTCTTTTCAATAATTCGGGAAGTCTGTTATTCTAAATTAAATAACACCGACATTATAAATTCAAATTTTAAATTTAAACTCTTCTTATAACTGAAAACAAAGTTGCGGGGGACCGATTTGAACGGTCGGCCTCCAGGTTATGGGCCTGGCGAGCTACCACTGCTCCACCCCGCATTAAGTATATTATGATTTCATAATTCACAAACTTGTATACTATATTATCATTCAAAAGTTTCAATGTCAAGTTTTTCTATTTCTTTTTTTATTCTGTTTTCAATTGAAAGAAGTTTTCCCGATATTTTAACAAAACGTTTCTCTTCCTTCGCAAGTTTGGTTTTTATATTATACATCTCTTCGTGTAACTCTACTATATAAAAACTTAGTATATCTATCTTATCAAGATTAGGGTATTCAACCATAAGCGATTTTAAACGCTTGTTAATCTTTCTGTTAACCTCTTGTAACTCACTAGTTTTAAGACCAAGTTGTAGTTGAAGTTTTTTTCCTAATATTTCAACACTTTCTATCTTCACCTCTAAGTATCCCTTTAAACTTAGTATTAATAGTTTCTATTATTATATCTGAAAATTTTTTTATTTCAACACTTTCAAGTGTTTTATCAGGATATCTAAAGAAAACAGAAAAACTTATACTTATCTTTCCGCTTTCAATATTCTTACCCTCATAAGCATCAAAGAAATTGATTTTTTCAACAGGCATATCAAGAGCTCTAACTGTTTTTTCAATATCTTCCCAGCTTATATTTTTATTTAGTATAAAAGAAAAATCTCTACTTGAATATGGAAATTTCGGTAGAGATTTAAAACTTCTCTCAAAATTTAAAAGAGTTGATAAAGGTTCAAGATACATCTCGCATATATATATTTCTTCTTCTTTTATATCATAAATACTTTTAATATCATCTGAAGGAATAAAGAGTTTGCCTAATTCTGTATCAGGTCGATTATATGCAAAAATCGATGTACTACATCCTTCTCGAGAAAATGGGTTCGGTTTATTAAGAAAACTTATTTTTTCTATCCCACATTCTTCTAAAAACTTTTCAACCTTACCTTTCAGGACAAAAAAATCACCACTATTTACCGACACAAACAAGATTTTCAGTTCCTCTCTAAAATCATTATCTTTACTTAAATATACCTTCCCAACTTCAAAAATATTTATTCTATTAAAACCGTGATAAACATTAAACTTAATTGATTCCAAAATTTCTGGAATAAGGCTCGTCCTTAAATATCCTAAATTTGCAGACAACGGGTTTTCAACAGGAATATACAAACTATCTTTATTGAATTCTACGCTTCTTTTATCTGTAAGACCCATATTTATAAACTCTGAAAACCCAAGTTTAACAGATATATCTTTAATCTTTTCTATCTCCTCCACCTGATTAGCAGATGGAGTTGGCTCAATAACTGCTAAAGGCATTTCAGAGGGAATTTCAGAGTACTTACCATACCTTGCAATTTCTTCAATAACATCAACATCCTCTTTTATATCATTCCGGTACACAGGCGCTTTAATTATATAAGAAGTATTCTGATTTTTGCGGATAGAAAAACCTAATTTTTCAAGTGTCTTAACAATAAAATCTTCTTCCACATCTATTCCAAGAAGTTTCTCAATTCTTCTTTTATCCAAAACTACTTCTTTAGATTTTTCTTCAATACTACCAGCCTCATTAAGATTGCCAATTTTACCTCCACCGATTTTATGAATAAGATGGGTCGCCCTCAACATACCTTTAAGGGCAGTAGTTTTATCCATACCTCTCTCAAATCTAAGAGAGGCATCAGTAGCTAATCCCAATTTTTTGCTACCTTTACGAACAACGGAAGGATTAAAAATTGCACTTTCAATAAGAATGTTTTTTGTACTTTCTTTCACTTCAGATACCGAGCAACCCATAATACCTGCCACAGCAATAACCTTTACAGCATCTGCAATTACAAGAATATCCTCATTTATCTCTATTTTTTTACCATCTATAAGTTCCGATACTTCCCCTTTCCTACCCCTACGTATCTCAACATACCCTTCTATTGTATCAAGGTCAAATATGTGCAACGGCTGCCCTATCTCTGCCATAACAAAATTAGATATATCAACTGTGCTAAAGGAACTTCTGTATCCCATCTTGTTAAGAACTTCTCTTATATGTTCTGGAGAATTAACATTTTTTACGCCGTTCATAACACGGCAAGAATAGTATGGACAGTCGTTTTCACTCTCAATCTTCAAAGAAATATCAGAAGAAAAATCTTCTTCAAAACCATCATCAGGCAATTTAAGGTCACAAGAAGTAAAAGGAAGCACCTCTCTGGCTACACCAAGCAGACTTAAAAGGTATCCTCTGTTTGCAGGTGTTTCCAGTTCAAAAATAATATCTTTTTCATCAGAAGATATTACTAAAGGATTCAAGCCAAGCAAATCAAGGTACTCTATTAGAACTTCTTTTCCAATACTTCCTGACAAATACTCTGATATAGCATTATGTGAATATTTCATTTCTTTTATTCCATTTTATGTTAAATAAATTGAGTAATAAACCTCATATCATTCTGATAAAAATATCTTATATCTGTTATTCCAAATTTTATAATTGCAAGTCTCTCTATCCCCATCCCAAAAGCAAATCCTGTATATTTTTCAGGGTCATACCCAACATTTCTAAAGACCTGAGGATGTATCATTCCACAACCAAGAACTTCTATAAATCCAGAATTTTTACATACTGAACATCCTTTCCCTTTACAGACAATGCAAGACATACTTAACTCTGCACTCGGTTCAGTAAAAGGAAAATACGAAGGAGTAAACTTAACACTAATATTATCTCCAAACATCTTGTTAATAAAATATGTTAAAACACCTTTCAGATGTGAAAAATTAATATTTGTGTCAACCATAAAGCCTTCCATCTGATGAAAAACAGGGCTATGGGTAGCATCAACAGCGTCTCTTCTAAAACATTTTCCTACCGCTGCAATTCTCAAAGGAGGTGACTTTTTTTCCATCATACGTATCTGAACAGGACTTGTATGAGGCCTTAAAAGAATCTTGTCGGCTTCATTCAAATATAATGTATCCCAAGCATCTCTCGAAGGGTGACCATCTGGAATGTTTAAAGCCTCAAAATTATAATATGAAGTCTCTATCTCTGGACCTGAAACAATACCAAAACCGAGTCTTGTAAAAATCTCAGACATCTCTCTTATGGTTACGCTTATAGGGTGCAGATGACCTATCGATACAGGTTTTCCCGGAAAAGAAAGGTTTATATCACTCTTCTCTTGGTCTGATGAAGACAACCTATACTCATATTGTTCAGTCAAACTGTTTTTTAGACTGTTGAGTATAACTCCTGCCTCTTTTTTAGAAGCAATATCTAACTCAGACATATTTGAAAAAAGAGAGTTAACTACACCTTTTCTACCAAGATATTTTATTTTCCATATATCAAGAGTAGCGTTATCTTTAATATTCTCTATTTCTTTACCCGCTTCTTCTGATATTTCCTTAATCTTTTTTTTAAGTGTTATTAAATCCATACAGATTGTTTCTCCTTATATATTCAAAAACTTTATCAGGGATTAAATATTTTACTGTTTTTTCAAAATAAATGCAATCTCTTATGTATGAAGATGAAATTTCCACTAATGGCGATGAAATAAAATAGTAGTTTAACATCTCAATATCTAAAGGAGGTTTTACAGATTTTTCTACCAAATCCCTGCGAGCCACAAGAAAAACAACTTTTTTTGCTAACAACTCGTATTTGTGCCACGAAGCTAAATCAAGAAAAGAATCTTCACCAATAATAAGATATAACTGCGAATTTAAATATTGTTGCTCAAGTTGTAACACTGTTTCATAGGTATAAGAAATTCTCTTCTTATCAAGTTCTATAGTTGACACTTCAAAAAAAGGGTTATTTTTTACTGCAGTTTTAACCATCTCATATCTCTGCTCAGCCGAAGCAAAAAAAGTTTTTTTGTGTGGAGGGTTACCAGCAGGTATAAAAACTACTTTTTCCAGACTAAACTCGTCTCGAGCTTTTTCAGCTATAATAAGATGCCCGTTATGAATAGGGTCAAACGTTCCTCCTATTATTCCTATCCTATTGCCTAAGTTGTCCATAACCGTAAATTAAGTATTTATAAGAAGTAAGTTCTTCAAGGCCCATAGGACCTCTTGCGTGTATTTTATCGGTACTTATTCCTATTTCAGCCCCAAGCCCAAACTCGCCTCCATCGGTAAATCTTGTTGAAGCGTTATGAAAAACAGCAGAAGCGTCAACCTCTTTTAAAAACTTTGTAGCATTTAAGTTGCAACTTGTAACAATAGCTTCAGAATGAGAGGTTCCATACCTATTTATATGTTCTATTGCATCTTCTATTGAATCAACAATTTTTATAGAAATTTTCATTGAAAGATACTCTTCTTCCCAATCTTTATCAGTAGCTTCTTTTATACCTGAAACAATCTTTAGTGTCTTTTTACAACCCTTAACCTCTACTTTCTCCTTCATAAAAATTTCCATTATTGCCGGAATAAACGATTTAGATACATCTTTGTGAACAAGCAACGTCTCTGTTGCATTACAAGTAGAAGGTCTCTGAATCTTTGCGTTAACTGCAACCTTTAAAGCCATATCAATATCAGCATACTTATCAATGTATGTATGACACACACCTTTGTAGTGTTTTATAACAGGGATTCTGCTATGTTGAACAACTGTTTCTATTAGAGATTCACCGCCTCTCGGAATAATCAAATCAATATATTCTGATAAAGAAAGTAGATACCTCACAGATTTTCTTCCGCCAACAGAAACTAAATTCACCATATCAGCAGGTAATCCTACCTCCACTAAACTTTCTTTTAAAATTTCAACCAGTATGCTATTGGAATACTTTGCCTCTTTGCCGCCTCTTAAAACAACACAGTTTCCTGCCTTAATACAAAGTATACTTGCTTCAATAGTAACGTCTGGCCTTGATTCATAAATTATTCCTATAACACCTATTGGCACCCTAACCCGCTCTATGTGTAGTCCGTTTGGTCTATCTGTTTCCCAAATCTTAACGCCAACAGGGTCAGGAAGATTTGTAACAACACCAATAGCTTCAAGCATCTTATCAACTCTTTTATTGGTTAAAGCCAATCTATCTATAAAAGGTTCAGGGAGGTTAGATTCTCTGGCTTTATTAACATCTCTACTATTAGAGCGTAAGATACTATCTCTATATTTTTCTATATTTTCGTACAGTTTCAAAAGAAAATTGTTTTTCTGTTCAGTTGTAAAACCTAATGATTTTAATGAAACATTCTTCATCTTTTCAGCCTGCTCAGATATTTTAGTTTTCCAGTCCATATTATTTTTGTTCAAGTAGTTTTGGGAAAAAAAGAGTCCCAATTATCTCTCCATCAAACGCTTTTGTTATACTCCACATTTTTTTACCATTCAAGATGATACAAAAAACACCTCTATCTGTTGCATACTTAACTGCTGCCAGTTTACTCTTTATTCCTCCAGTACCTTGCTTTGACACAGCCCCTTCTTCTATACTCAAAATCTCTTTAAAATCTTTGACCTCTTTTATGACCTTACTATTCTTATTTTTTTTGGGATCGTTTTTACTTAAACCATCTACCCCTGTCAAAAAAATAAGCATATCAGCTTCTATAAGTTCAGCCACAAGAGATGATAGGGTATCATTATCGCCAAATTTAATCTCATCTACTGCTATACTATCGTTCTCATTAATTATTGGGATAACACCGAGTTTTAAAAGAGTAGAAAAGGTTCTCATTGCAATCTTTTTTCGCTCATTAGACACAAAAACATCTCTGGTCAAAAGTATCTGACCAACATTAAAACCTTCTTCTTTAAAAAGTCTTTCATAAACACGCATAAGCCTACTCTGCCCTATACTTGCAGCAGCCTGCAACCTGTTTATGCTTTTAGGTCTTTCATGCCAACCCAAAACCTGCATTCCTGCACCAATGGCCCCAGAGGTAACAATAATAACTTCAACCCCATTTTTTTTAATCTGGCAAACCTGTTCAACAATATGTTCTATCACAGAAACATCTAACCTATTATTATCAGAAGTCAATACCTGAGTTCCTATCTTTATAACAATCCTTCTGTTATTCTCAAAAATTTCATTCCTTTTCATCTACTCTTTCCCTTACCATTTTTAGTTGACTTAAATTAAACCTTAGTTTATCAAAAGAATCATTAAGCAAAAGTTCCTTAATCTCTTGTAATGCTTTCTCATACTCCTCTATCCAATAAATCATATTTTTTTTATTTGTAAGAAAAATATTAGCCCAGAGGTCAGGATTGCTTTTCCCTATCCTTGTTGTATCAGAAAAACCTGTCCCAACACACCTGAACAACACATCTGTTTTCTGGTATTTCTCAAAAAGAGAAATCAACGAATATACCATCAAATGCGGAAAATGGCTGGTTAAACCTATCAATTTATCGTGTTCTGACGGTGAAAGAAAAAAAGTTTTAGCTCCAAGAGATTCCCAGAATCCTTCCACAACAGATATATTATTCTTATCTGTATTATCTGTCGGAGTAATAATAACATATTTCTCGTCAAAAAGGTTATCTTCAATTCCGTCCATTCCGCTCTTTTCAGAACCAGCCATAGGGTGAGAAGGAACAAAATTGTTCTCTTTTCCAAGAATATTTAAAGATTCCTCAACTATTTTTTCTTTAATACTTGCAACATCTGTAACAAGAACTTTAGACCCCTCTTTTTTTATTTTAGTAAAATATTCTTTTACAATTTCTATTGGGGTAGCAAGGATAAGAAAATCGAGGTATTTTAACCCTTCCTCAAAATTCTGGAAATATTCATCTATTAACCCTTTCTCTTTAGCTTTTTTAAGGGTCTCCAGCCGTCTGCTGAAACCGGTAGTTTTTTCTGAAAGTTTCCTCTTTTTAATTTCAAGAGCAATAGAACTTCCAATCAAGCCAAGCCCTACAATGCCAATATTTTTAAATTTTTTCATATAAAAACTAATTTAACCGTTCTTTTTTTGTGCATCAAAAAACTTTAAAAATTCCATTGGTAAAGGAAAGAGGACAGTTGTATTCTTCTCTGCTGCAATTTCAGAGGCTGTCTGCAAATACCTTAATTGGATTGCTATAGGTATCTCATCAAGTATCTTTGCGGCGTCCCTCAATTTTTCGGAAGCCTGATATTCTCCTTCAGCGTTGATAATTCTTGCTCTTCTATCTCTCTCCACCTCCGCCTGCCTTGCCATTGCTCTTTTCATAGTATCAGGCAGTTCAACTTCTTTTATTTCTACAATACTTACCTTGATTCCCCAAGGGTCGGTCTGTTGATCTATAATCTGTTGCAACTGTTGGTTAACTGTATCTCTTTCAGAGAGCATCTGGTCTAACTCAAATTGACCTGCTATCCCTCTTAAAGTAGTTTGAGCCAGTTGCATTGTAGCCATATGGTAATTTTCTACTTCAACCACAGCCTTACTTGGATCCATAACTCTAAACCAGACCACAGCATTAATCTTAATTGGAACATTATCACGAGTCATTACTTCTTGAGGCGTCACATCAAACGTTAGAGTCCTTAAACTAATTTTTACCATTCTTTCAACCATAGGAAGAAGTATAAAAAGACCAGGACCTCTTGCGCCAACCAATCTTCCTAATCTAAATACAACTCCTCTTTCATACTCATTTACAACCTTTATTGCATTAAACAAAAATATAAATACAACAACAAGTAATACAGTTAAACCGCCTCCCATTATAACCTCCTTGTTTGGTTGAATATGCTACCCATCATTTGTGCCTTTCACTACCCTATCATCCTGAACTTGTTTCAGGATCTCTCACTTAACCCATACTGGTAATAGGCATAACATAAAAATGAGTCTTGTCCCGAGTATCTCCGAGGGATTACGACGTTGCAATCCTCATTTTTAACTTATTATTTTTTTTCAAGATATTTAATTATACTTTTTGCAGCTGTCTTGCCCATACCCATAGCGCTAATAACAGTTGCAGCACCTGTTGCAATATCTCCGCCTGCAAAAATTCCAGAAACATTTGTCTCACAGGTCCTTTCATCAACAATAATATTGCCTTTCTTGCCAATTTGAAGCTTCCTATATGTATTTGGAATTAAAGGGCTTGGGTTTTGCCCAATAGCCACTATAATAGAATCTGTTTGGATAATTTCTTCCGAACCCTCCATTGGAACAGGACGTCTTCTACCGCTCTCATCAGGTTCACCAAGCTTATTATGTATAACTCTTACACCATTCACATACCCTTCTTCATCGCCAAGAATCTCAAGAGGTTGCACAAGAAATATAAAGTTGATACCTTCTTCTTTTGCATGTTCATATTCTTCCAATCGGGCAGGCATCTCTTTTTCTGTTCTTCTATATAAAACGTTTACTTGTTCAGCCCCTAACCTCAAAGAAGCTCTTGCAGAATCCATAGCCACATTACCACCACCAATAACTGCAACCTTTTTACCCACACTAACAGGAGTATCATAGTCAGGAAAAAGATACCCTTTCATAAGGTTAACCCTTGTAAGAAACTCGTTAGCAGAATATACCCTTAAAAGGTTTTCTCCCTTTATGCCCATAAAAGAAGGTAACCCAGCACCAGAACCAATAAAAATAGCTCTATATCCCATATCAAAAATATCATCTATTGTTATTGTTCTACCAACAATAACATCATTCCTTATTTCTACTCCAAGGGTTTCAAGAAAAGATATCTCTTTATTAACAATTTTTTTAGGTAAACGAAACTCTGGTATCCCATAAACAAGTACTCCGCCCGGTGTATGGAGCGCTTCAAACACAGTTACAACTATCCCGCACCTTGCAAGTTCCGCCGCACACGTTAAACCAGCTGGACCTGAACCTACAACCGCAACCTTAGTACCAGCCGCAATAGGTCCTGAGTATGTACAAGAAAAAGAGACGTCCCCTCTATCTCCTGCAAACCTTTCAAGTTTTCCTATCGCTATTGGTTTTTCTCTTCTATTCAAAACACATAGTTTTTCACATTGAGTTTCCTGCGGGCAAACTCTACCACATATTGAAGGTAACATATTTTTTTGAAAAATAACATCTACTGCACCTTCAACATCTTTATCTTTTATTTTCTTTATAAAAGACGGAATATCTATTTCTACAGGGCATCCTTTTACGCACGGAGGATTTTTACATTGTAAACAACGAGTAGCTTCTACAACTGCTTCTTGTTGTGTATAGCCAAAAGTTACTTCTTCAAAATTCTTCACCCTTACATCTTTATCTTGCCTACTATCTTTTACTCTTTCCATACCTGTATAGCCTTTATTAAACAACTTAAATCTTAATTTTCAACCCTTTATTACTTACAACAATATTTTTTTTCCAGTTTTTATCATCTTGTGAAGGGAAATCTTTCCTATAATGGGTTCCTCTACTCTCTTTTCTCATAAGAGCGGATTTTGTAATCAAAGAAGATATTATCAACATATTTAAAGCCTCAAACCCACCTATATCAGAAAACTCTTTATGGAAAGCATAATTTTCCCAATTTTCAAACTTTTTTGTTGCAACCTTTAAAACTTCTTCTTCTCTTTCAATACCTACATTTCGCCACATTAAACTTTTAATAGATACCTTAAGATCTTCCTTATCTATAAGAATATCCGCCTTCTGTGGGAACCTATATTTTAACTCTCTCTTATCTATTTTTTGACCTATTTTCTCAATAGATTTTCTTGCAGCCCTAACTCCAAACACCAAAGCTTCAAGTAGAGAGTTACTCGCAAGCCGATTAGCCCCATGAACTCCTGTACAAGCAACCTCACCACAAGCGTAAAGGTTTTCAAGGTTAGTCTTTCCAAAAATATCGGTTCTAATACCGCCCATAAAATAATGAGCTGCCGGTCTAACTGGAACAGAGGTCTTATTCAAATCTATCCCGTAGTTTTTACAAAAAGCATATATCTGAGGAAACCTTTTTTCTAAATTATCTTTAATCTTTGACATATCAAGGTAAACACAGTTAGAACCAGTAAGTTTCATCTGGTCTATTATTGACCTTGTCACAACATCCCTCGGAGCAAGTTCTCCAGACGGATGGTAATCAAACATAAATCTTTCCCCTTTAACGTTTCTAAGAACTCCACCTTCACCTCTAACACTTTCTGATATAAGAAACCTTGGCGCTCCTGCAAGATAAAGAGTTGTTGGATGGAACTGATAAAATTCAAGGTCAGTAAGTTCTACTCCTCTCCTGTAAGCAACAGATAGCCCATCTCCTGTTATCCCAGCAGGATTTGTTGTTTCTTGGAAAATATTACCCGCCCCACCTGTTGCAAGAATAAAAGCCTTTGCTCTTAAAACAAAAACTCTTTTTTTATCTCTGTCATATATCAGAGCACCAGTTATACTCTCTTCAACAGAAAGAAAATCTATAAGAAAAAAAGAGTGTGATATATTTATATTTTTTTCTTCTTCTACTTTCTCATACAAGAAGGATGTTATTTTTTTCCCTGTAAAATCCCCTTCTATATGTAGAATCCTCCTGCAAGAATGGCCACCTTCACGAGTAAAATGGTAATCCCCTTCTTTTTTATCAAAAAAAAGCCCCTTATCAATAAGGTCTTTTATTCTATCAATACCTTCTGTCACAAGAATTTCAATAGCTTGCGAATTGGATAACCCACATCCTGTAAGAACAGTATCTTCCTTATGTTTCAACGGGGAATCTTCTTTTGCCATCGCTGAAGCAATCCCCCCTTGAGCATTATAAGAACAGGTCTCTTCAAGACCATTTTTGTAAAGAAGCAGGGTATTATAAGATTTGAGTTCAAGGCTAGCACTTAACCCTGCAATTCCTCCTCCAAAAACAACAAAATCCACCTCTTCACAAGGTAGATTAGCAGTATCAAAAGATATAAGAAATTCTGGAATCATTTTTTTAAAAGCCTTTCTATCTTTTCTTTGCAGACCTTCTTCTCTTCCTTAGTGGCATAATCTATAATTAGTTTACCGTTAAGATGGTCTATCTCGTGTTGAAAACATCTTGCTAAAATTCCGTTAGCTTCAATTATAATATCTTCACCTTTATCGTTCTGCCCTTTAACAACAACCGTTTTTGCTCGCTCAATAGAAAAAAACATTTCAGGAAAACTTAAACATCCCTCAAAATCTATCTCTTTCCCTTTCTTTTTAATAATTTCAGGGTTGATTACAGTAAAAATTCTTTTTTTCTCTGAATCTAAGGCTATAAAAATTCTTTTTGAGATACCTATTTGAGGTGCTGCAAGACCAAGCCCTTTTTCTTCTTTAAGAACTTTTTTCATCTTTTTAATTATATCCAAGATTGTTCCATCAATCTTTTTCACCTCTTCAGAGTTACTTCTAAGAACTTCCTCACCATATTTTTTTATTTTATCCATAATCACCGCTCAATCTTTGTGTTCAGGTAATTCTCTACGGTTTTAATGGCACAATATTTACCACACATAGTGCAAACATCTTTATCTTCAGCAGATGTTTTAATATGTAAAGCATCAAACTTTTTAGGGTTTATAGACAATTTTTTTTGAGCTTCCCAATCTCTACTTGTCCTTGCTTTATCCATTTTATAGTCCCAGCTCAAAGCACCTTTAACGCCTTTCCCAATATCTGCAACGTGAGCCGCAATTATTGAAGCAATAGTTCCTTCAATAACTTCCTCAACCCCTGGTAGAGCAAGGTGTTCACTTGGAGTTACATAACAAAGAAAATCAGCACCATTTAAACCAGCAACAGCACCACCAATTGCAGAAACTATATGATCGTACCCAGGCGCTACATCTGTAACAAGAGGACCTAGAACGTAAAAAGGTGCTCCGTGACAAATTTTTTTCTGCAACATAACATTGGCTGGTATCTCATGTATAGGGATATGTCCTGGTCCTTCTATAATAACCTGTACACCTGCATCCCAAGCTCTTCTTGTTAACTCTCCAAGAGTAAGAAGTTCATCAATCTGGGCGCTATCAGTTGCAT
The DNA here is from genome assembly GCA_023230585.1 of bacterium. Lineage (NCBI taxonomy): Bacteria > bacterium. Next base: position 15,923 of record JALNXB010000021.1, on the reverse strand, counting down.
CCACCAACCCACCCGGCCTCATACCATCTCCAAGACTAAGTGTTAACCCATATTTTTTTGCTATCTCAAGGTCTCTATCAAAATGCTCATAAAGAGGGTTCTCTTTTTCATTAGCAATCATCCAACTTATAAGAAAAGCGCCACCTCTGCTCACCACCATACATTTTCGAGGGTTTTTACGTAACCGTTCAAGAGTTCCTGATGTTATACCACAATGAACTGTCACAAAAGATACACCTGCTTTTGCATGGTCTTCTATTGTTTGAAAAATTTTGTCAGGTACCATTTTTTTCAACGCACCTGTCTCTTCTATAGACCCTATCGCTGCTTGGTATATTGGTACAGTACCAACAGGTACTGGGCTTTTATCTATTATCTGGTCAAGGATTTTCTTGGTATTTCCGCCAGTACTCAAATCCATAACAGCGTCTGCTCCGTGCTCGCAAGCAGCCTTTAACTTTTTAAGTTCAATATCAATATCAGAAACATCAGGAGAAGTTCCTATGTTAGCATTTATTTTTGTTCTTAACCCTTCTCCTATACCAAGATATTTATCCTTATGTTTTAAGATAACCACCCTACCTTCAGAAACTTTATACTCAATCTGCTCAGGGCTGATATTCTCTTCTTGCGAAACATATTTTATTCCTTCACTTATAATTTTTTTTACACTCATTTTATCCTCTATTCAAGCACTGCTCCAGTATTGGCAGATTTGACTTCTTTAGAATATCTGCCGAGAATGCCCTCTTCCTTTTTTTTATGTTTTTCAGCAGAAAAACCTTCTTTTCTTTTTTCCATTTCAGAATCACTAAGGTTAACATTAAGCAATCTTTTAGGAATATCCATTTCAATTATATCCCCGTCTTGTAAAAAGGCTATTGGACCGCCATCTGCTGCTTCTGGACTAATATGTCCAACACACGGACCTCTTGTTCCTCCTGAAAATCTACCGTCAGTTAAAAGAGCTACCTTCTCTCCAAGCCCTTTCCCCAGTATCACAGCCGTTATTGATAACATCTCCCTCATACCTGGACCACCTTTAGGTCCTTCGTATCTTATAACTAAAAACCCTTCTGTAATTCTGTCTTCCATAACAGCCTTCATTGCTTCTTCTTCGCTATCAAAAATATGTGCTGCTCCTTTAAATTTCATCATTGTAGGAGACACAGCAGACTGTTTCACAACCGCACCGTCAGGAGCAAGAGACCCTTTTAAAACGGCTATACCGCCTTCAAAAGAATAAGGGTTATCAGACTCTTTTATAATTTTTCTACTCGTTATTGAAGCTTTACCAACTATATCTTTGATTTTTTCACCGCTTACTGTCTCAACATCAAGGTTTAACAAATCTTTCCCCGCAAGTTCTTTCATCACTGCTGGTATCCCGCCAGCAAAATCTACATCCTGCAGATGCTGGCTTGAAGCAGGCGATACCTTAACAATGTTAGGCGTTTTTTTACTCAACCTATCAAATATATCCAAATCAAGTTTAATTCCAGCTTCTTTTGCTATAGCAGGAAGATGCAAAACTGTATTTGTAGAAGCACCTATTGCCATATCAACCGTTATAGCGTTTTCAAAGGCTTCAAATGTTGCTATATCTCTTGGTTTAATATTCTGTTCAACAAGTTGTACTGCTCTCATACCAGAGGTTTTTGCAAGCCTTATTCTTTTTGCAGTAACAGCAGGAATAGTCCCATTTCCAGAAATTGCAAGCCCTATCGCTTCACTTAAACAGTTCATAGAGTTAGCTGTAAACATTCCAGAACAACTCCCTGCTCCAGGGCAACCTTCATCTTCAAAAACCTTAAGTTCATCTTCTTTCAATTCACCTTTATCTACCCTACCTACTGCTTCAAAAAGAGAAATTAAATCTATACTTTCTCCACTCGGCAGATATCCGCACATCATAGGACCACCACTTACAAGCAACCCTGGAATATTAACTCTCAAAAGAGCCATCAACATCCCCGGCACTATCTTGTCGCAGTTAGCCACCAGAACAACACCATCAAACTGGTGAGCCTGTAGCATTATCTCCACAGAATCTGCTATAACCTCTCTTGAAACAAGGCTATACTTCATTCCTTTGTGTCCCATAGCAATACCGTCACACACCCCTATTGTTCCAAACTCTACTGGAGTGCCCCCTGCTATCCTTATACCTGTCTTTACAGCTTCTGTTATATTGTTAAGATGTATATGACCTGGCACTATCTCATTAGCAGAGTTTGCTACGGCTATCAAAGGACGTTTAAGTTCTTCATCTGTTAACCCAACAGCTTTTAATAAAGACCGGTGTGGGGCTCTATCGACTCCTTTTTTTATATTGTCACTTCTCATCAAACCTTCTCCTTTACCCTATTCGACAAACTATTTACCACCTCTTTGAGTTAAGGGCACTTGGTTTAGTTTAACAAACTTCTCTTTTTGTTCTCTACTATATAGACATCTTTCTTATTAAATCCAAATGTTCCATATCAGGAAGTTTGGAAGTAGAAACCACCTTTTTTAGATGCGTATAAACAACTTCACTACCCTTTACTCCCACCATAAAAGGAAATTTACCTAAAACAAGTTGTTCAACTGCAACGCTTCCCAATTTTGTTGCAAGAACCCTTGTAAAATAGCTTGGGTTACCTCCTCTTTGTATATAGCCGAGAATAGAGTACCTTATCTGCCTATTAGGGAACCTATCTTGTAAAAAAGAAGCAAGTTCTTGAGCTTTCCCTGCACCCTCAGCAAGAATAATTATTGAACTTTTCTTTCCCATAAGTTCTTGTACCTTTAATGTTTCGGCAACATCATTCCAATCAACAACAACCTCAGGTACAATAGCTATCTCCGCTCCAGAAGCGACAGCAACCTCAATCGCAAAATATCCTTTCTCTTTTCCCATCACTTCAACTATAAAAGTCCTGTCATGGCTTGTGGCAGTATCCCTTATTTTATCAACAGCATCAACAGCAGTATTTACTGCTGTATCAAACCCAACAGTATAGTCAGTTCCATAAAGGTCGTTATCTATTGAGGCTGGTATTAGTACTACTGGGTAATCAAAATCTTGTGAAAATTTAAAAGCACCTTTAGCAGAACCATCACCACCTATAACAACCAACCCATCTATCTCGGTTTTTTTTAGGTTCTCATAAACCTTAACTCTAACCGTTTTTTCAGCAAATTCTGGGAACCTAAAAGTCTTTAAAAAAGTTCCGCCTTGATTGATAATCCCGCTTACACTTCTTGAATTAAGTTCTATAAACGAATTATCATATCCCCCTCTAAAACCTTTTTCTATACCAACAATAGAAAGTCCTGCTCCAATAGATGTTCTTACAACAGATCTTATAGCTACATTCATCCCTGGAGCATCACCGCCGGAGGTCAAAACTCCTATTTTTTTTATTTTTCTTTTCATAATATACATAAATTCTGCTATATTTTTATTACACTTTCGTGGTACAGATATTTATTATTCCAACCCAAGAAGTTTGATGGCGTTTTCTCTTGCAACCTTATTAAAAACCGTCTCTGTTATCTTACCATCGTCTCTCAATTTTAATAGAAAATCTATCAACGGAGTTTCTGTGTCTGGTTCACATATATCTGTGCCAAAAAAGAGTCTATCCTGAAACTCGTTGATAAATTTTACAGCGTATTCAGGGTCTCTTGCCATTGCGTGAAACCCGCTCCCTGCTGATAAATCACCAAGAAGGTTCTTGTATCTTCTAAAGAGTATAGGCACAACACCTTCCTTTTTTACGGGAGAAGTGGGGTACCGAAAACGGTCACCGGGTGTCTCAAGTTCTGCTATCTCAGCCCAAAACGCTGTTGAATGCCCTAAAAAATATAGGTCAGGATGCATAACTAAAGTCCATTCAAGTTGAGGTAATCCTGGGTCATCATAAAGCCCGTAAGTATAACCAATATAAGGCGCTATATGAAACGTTATAGGCATTCCGCCAACCTTTTCAGCGCACTTAAAAAGGTTTTGAACCATAGGGTGCATAAAAGGCATATTAGCACACAACTCACCAATCCCTTTACATCCTCTATCTTTATAATATTGAAGCATCTCGTCGAGTGGTGCATCACAACGGTTTGTCATAAAACGAGGGTCTATATTACAGAAAGGAATAAATCTATCAGGATACTTATCGCATATCTCCAGAACTTCTTCCATCGACTGCCCTTGTAAACCACACTCCGAAGAAACTCCTCCTCTAAGAATAACAGCTTTTTCTATCCCAAGTTTATCATACCTTTCAAGCAGATATTCTGGCGTTGCGTAAACCTGTTTACCTTTATTGAGATAAGTCTTATGCTTCCTTAAATGCACATGTATATCTATAAACATTTGTATCTCCCTTGCCCTATTACTTAAGTTTTTTTAATCCCTTTGAGCAATTTTATGGTTTACCTCTTTTTTTAATTTAGAGGGTTGTTTTTTTATGCTTTTCCGTCGCTTCCCAACAGTTTACACTTATCTATATACATCTGTTTCAATTCTTCACGAGCTGGACCAAGATACTTTCTTGGGTCAAATTCACCTGGTTTTTCAGCAAGAACTTTTCTTATCATAGCAGTCATAACAAGTCTACCATCAGAATCTATATTTACTTTACAAACATTTGTTTTAACAGCTTCTTTTATCTGCTCTTCTGGTACCCCTGTTGCATTTTCCATCTTGCCACCATACTGGTTTATTATATCAATATATTTCACTAAAACAGAAGAAGCACCGTGCAATACAATAGGAAAATTTGGTAACCTTTTCTCACATTCCTGTAAAATATCAAACCTAAGAGGAGGAACCTCTTCTCCTGGTTTTACCTTAAACTTGTACGCTCCATGAGAAGTCCCTATAGAAATAGCAAGACTATCAACCCCTGTCTTTTTAACAAAATCTTCAACCTCTTCAGGTCTTGTATAATGGCTAACTTCTGACTGTACGTGTTCCTCAATACCAGCCAACACCCCAAGTTCACCCTCAACAGTTACGTCTTTTGTATGTGCGTACTCAACAACTTCTCTTGTTAATTTTACATTCTCATCATAAGGAAGATGAGACCCGTCTATCATAACGTTTGAAAAACCGTAATCTACACAACTTTTAGCCAACTCAAAAGAGTCCCCATGGTCAAGATTCAAGGCTATAGGTATACTGCTTCCCATTTCTCTTGCCACCTGAACCGCTCCGGGAACCATATACCTTAAAAGGGTCTGATTGGCGTACTGTCGAGCGCCTTTTGAAATCTGTAAAATAACAGGAGAATTACACTCCACACAAGCCGTTATTATAGCTTGAAGTTGCTCCATATTATTAAAATTATAGGCAGGTACAGCGTATCCTCCTTTTAAAGCTTTAGCAAACATATCTTTTGTGTTCACCAATCCAAGTTCCTTAAAACTTATCGACATTTAACTCCTCCTTTTATAAAACTTCTTTCTAATATTTTTTACCCAAGAGATAATTTATACTGCTTGAGTTTCTCTTTTAAGACTTCATCTTGCAACCCAAGAATCTGTACTGCCAGAATAGCAGCGTTCTTTACACCAGCTTTACCTATTGCCATTGTAGCAACAGGAACCCCTGACGGCATCTGAACAATCGCAAGCAGAGCATCCATTCCCTTTATATCGCTCGTAGGGAGAGGAACACCTATTACTGGTAACACAGTTTTTGCCGCTATAACACCAGGTAGATGAGCAGCCATACCTGCACAAGCAATAATTACTGAATAACCGTCTGTTTCTGCGTTTTGAGCAAAATCCATTGTTTTATCAAGACTTCTATGGGCAGACATAACCATAACCTCGTAAGAAAGTTCAAATCTATCTAAAATCGTTTTTGCTCCTTCAAGGTAAGATATATCGTTTTTACTACCAACAACGATTGCTATTTTTCTGTTCATTATAAGTTCTTCTCCCGAAACTCAGTTAACCTTTCTACTGCTTTTTTAATCCTATCTTCTCCAATTGTAAGAGAAAACCTAATATATCCTTCCCCTGAAGGTCCAAACCCAACTCCAGGTGTTACAACAATTTTACATTTTTCAAGAAGTTCGTCTGCAAACTTAATAGAACTACCTTCAATTTTTAGCCATAGATAAAAAGCACCTTTTGGGCTCTCCACTTCAAACCCTGTTTTTCTTAAACCTTCAACAAGAACGTCCCGCCGTGCCATATAGATTTTTCTCATATCTTTTATACTATCGGTATTATTATTTAGAGCCTCTATCCCGGCAAACTGTATCGCTTCAAATGTACCAGAATCGATATTCTCCTTAATTTTTGCAAGCCCTGAAACAAGTTTTTCATTCCCACAAGCCCAGCCAGCTCTCCAACCAGTCATATTGAATGGTTTAGAGAGAGAATTAAACTCTATTCCAACATCTTTCGCACCAGGGAGAGACAAAAAACTAACCGGCTTTTCTTCAAAATAAATCTCGCTGTATGCGGCATCATAGACAAGCATAATATTATTCTTTTTACAAAATGCTATTGCCTCTATAAGAAAATCTTTATCAATAAATGCAGCGGTAGGGTTGTTAGGGTAGTTTAAAAAAAGCATTTTTGCTTTAGCAAGAATATCAGATGGTATTCCACCTAAATCAGGTAAAAACTTATTCTCTTTTTTCAACGGCAAGAAGAAAGGTTCGCCTTCAGCAAGCCTTGTTCCTATATGATAAACAGGATAGCAAGGTTCTGGTACAAGCGAAATATCCCCTTTATTCAAAAAAGCCCAAGGGAAGTGAGCTATCCCTTCTTTTGACCCTATAAGAACACATATTTCATTTTCTGCGTCAACCTCAACACCATAATGAGTTTTATAATACTTGGTTATTGTTTTTCTAAAATCAGGCATTCCTTTTCCAAGAGGGTACCTATGGTAAGAAGAATTTTCAACCCCTTTTTTTAATGCGTTTAAGATATTTGGTGGAGTGGGTAAATCAGGGTCTCCAACCCCAAAATCTATTACATCGTGCCCTTCAGCTATAAGTTTTTTCTTCTTTCTATCTATTTCAGCGAAAAGGTATGGCGGAAGATTTTTAAGTCTTTCACTAATCTCAAACATTTATTCCCTCCTATTTTTTTAGTTCATCTATCAAGTTTTTCATATTATATAAACCAGGTTTTTTACCATCAATAAATCTGGCAGCTTTTAAAGCTCCAGAAGCAAAAGATTCTCTATTATAACATCTGTGGGAAAACTCCATAACTTCTCCCTGTCCACCAAAGTAAACATAATGTTCACCAACTACATCACCCATCCTTAACGAATGTACGCATATCTCTTCTTTACTCCTAGGTCCTTCTATACCTTCCCGCCCATATTTGATTACCTGCTCAAACTTTCTGCCGGAAGCCTCACATATAATTTCAGCAATCTTTTTTGCTGTTCCGCTCGGTGCGTCCTTCTTAAAATGGTGGTGTATCTCTGATACCTCAACATCGTATTCTTTCATTAAAGAAGCAGCAACCTGTATCATTTCAAAAAAGAGGTTTACACCAAAACTCATATTAGGTGCATAAAAAAGCGGAATAACTTTTGATGCTTCCAGTAGAACAGAGTAATCCTCTTTAGTTAAACCTGTTGTTCCCACCACTATCGGAACACCTTTCTTAACACACTCACCAACAAACTTTACTGTTGCTTTAGGTTCAGTAAAATCTATCACAACATCCCTTTGACACATAAAATCAGAGAGAGTATCCCCCAAATCAACCCCTTTCAACAGTGTTTCTTCTTTCAATTTTTGGTCTGTTTCAATACCTGCCTTCAATTCAAAATCAGGATTATTTTTAGCAAGGTCTATAATAAGCCTTCCCATTTTTCCACCAGCACCACACACAATTATACTTGTCTTGCCCATTCAAAACCTCCAGAATGATTATTATACAACTACCATTATTCACTAACTCTTTCTATTATTGCTCCAAGACCTTTAAGTTTTTCTTCAAATTTTTCATACCCTCTATCAAGATGGTATATCCTTGCAACCTCTGTCTTGCCTTCTGCTACAAGTCCAGCCAAAATCAAAGCAGCACTTGCCCTTAAATCTGAAGCCATCACTTTTGCTCCACTAAGTTTATCAACACCTTTAATTATTGCCCGAGCTCCATCAAGGGTTATGCTTGCTCCAAGCCTGTTTAGTTCACCAACATGCATAAACCTTTCAGGAAAAACCTTCTCTGTTAAAACACTAATACCATCTGCCATACTCAAAAACGTCATCAATTGTGCCTGCATATCGGTTGGAAATCCAGGGTAAGGCAATGTTGTAACATCAACAGATTTCCATCTACCTGAAACCTTGGCAACAACACAATTATCTTCTACTTCTACTTTTATCCCTGACTCTTCAAGAATATCAAGGAAAGATAATATATGTTGTTCAACAACTCCTTTAACTAAAACATCACCTCTTGTAATATAAGAGGCAAGAATATAAGTGCAGGCTTCTATTCTATCAGGAACAATAGAATATTCTGTTCCTGATAGTTTTTTGACACCTTCAATCCTTAAAAAGTGTGACCCCTCACCTTCAATTTTTGCACCCATCTTCTTTAACAACCTTGCTAAATCAACGATTTCCGGTTCACAGGCTGCACACTCTATCAGTGTTTCACCTTCTGCTAAGGTTGCAGCCATCATTATGTTTGCAGTTGCAAGAACGCTGGAACCAAAATTCCCTCCAAGAAAAACCATTGTTCCTTTAAGTTTTTCTGAGTTACTTATAATGTTTCCATCTTGTTGTTCAACATTAGCTCCAAGTTTTTTTAGCCCCTTTATATGTAAATCAACTGGTCTTGAACCAATAACACAGCCTCCCGGCATAGAGAAAACTGCCTGTCCATACCTTGACACTAAAGGGCCCAATAAACACACAGAACCTCTCATTGTGCTAACAAACTCATAGGGAGCTGTAAACCGCTCAATCCCTGAAGGGTCTATCTCTATACTGTTATTTTTGTAAGATGTTTTTACTCCCATACTTTCAAGGATTTTTATCATAGTCCGAACATCTTTCACATCAGGAATATTATGAATAACAGTTTTAGTATCTGCAAGCAAACTTGCTGCAATAGCAGGTAAAGCAGCATTTTTTGAACCAGATACAGTTACTTCACCTTCAAGTTTTCTACCCCCTTCAATAATAAATTTGTCCATTAAATATCCTTTTTAAATATAGGGTACCTTTCTATTCCAGCAAGGTCCTGTTTAATAGTTACCAATCTCATGCAAGTTTTAATATCTCTTATAAGGTTTGCTTGTCCGTACCCTATTTCAAGAATAAGGTACCCTCCATCAACCAAATATTCGTAAGATTTGCGAATAATAGTTTCAACCACCTCCATTCCATTAAGACCGCCCTTGAGTGCCCTTAAAGGTTCTTTTATCACCTCTTTTGCAAGAGAAGGTATATCTACATCAGGAATATATGGAGGATTACTAACTATTATATGAAACTTATCTTTCTGCTCTGGAAAAAGGTTTCTTTTAAAAAAACTAATTTTTTTATCTACCCCCAAAGATTTAGCGTTAAATAAAGCTATTTTCAAGGCCTTCAAAGATATATCTGTTGCTACAATTCTGCTCTTTTCTATGCTTTTTGCAAGAGATACGCATATATTGCCACACCCAGTTCCTATATCAAGAATACTAACATAAGAGGAACTAAAATGTTTATTTTGCAAGTTTATTGTTTCCTCAACAAGTATTTCTGTCTCAGGTCTAGGAATAAAAACACCTTTTTTAACAAAAAAAGGATACCCCCAAAACCCAACCTGGTTGGTTAAATATTGGAGAGGAATGGATTTAGCTCTTTGAAAAACTAAAGTTGTAAACAACTTCATTTCTTTAGAGGAGATAACCCTATTGTCGTACAAATAGAGGTTAATCGCAGGTTCCTTCAAAACGTGTGACAAAAGCAATTCAACATTTTTATATGGTTCATCAACCCCACATTTTTTAAGAAAATCTCCATTCTCAACAATAAGTTTTCTTACAAAATATTCTTTATTTAGACCTCTGGGCGGTTTTGGACAGAACTCCCGATGCTGCTCTCTTAATTTCCGGATATCCTCCTCCCTCGCTCAGATATTCTATCAGACCATACAGTTTTTCGTCAGGGTTCTGTGTAAGATAGTCTCCCAACACTTCTATTATCCCACTTCGTAGTGATAACTCTTCTTGCAAAGGTCCTGTAGGATAATCACTTCTTAGTCTTAATACAAGTTCATTAATACCTGAAAAGTCAGACAACCTTGCCAGAGATAAAAGATAATAGATTTTTTGCTGTTCTACTCCGTACTCATCCCAACCTTTTTTTATAACACCAAGCCCTTCCTTATCTCTCATCTTTCCGAGCGCTTTTATAAGAGATATCGCAAAAATTATCTCATTTTTTTCTTCATCTGTTTCAATATACACTCCCCCTTCATCGGGAAGAAAATCTTCAAAACCTATATTTCCAGGAGGTACACTTGCAACACTCTGCCTTGATTGAAAATTTATATCTTTATTTTTGTCTCTCTCAACTAATAGACTTTCGTATCTCAGTTTTTCCTGTTGCAACTTACCTATTTCTGCATCAATTCTTGCTGAGGCTCTATTCAACTTTGTCACCTCATTGTTCTGAGCCCTTAGATCCCTTCTCAGTTTACCTAATTCTTGAACAGAAGGTCGTTTCTGTTGAGATTGTCCATCACCAAACTCTCCAGGAGCAGACATCTCTTGGAGTTTGTTACTCAACTGGGTTATCTTGTCCAAAACCTCAAGGCTTTTAAACGAGTTCTCATCTTTTTTTACCATTAAACCATCAATCTTTTTTGTTATATCTGCAATCTGTTTTTGTGCGTCTTTCCGCTCTTTTTCACGATTCAAAACCATACCATTTAACACACCTCTTGCAGCATTAGTAATCTCATCAGATTCAAGTTTAGATAAACTTTCAAGCGCAACTATTTTCACATCATAGGTCTGCTTAATATTTTGCAGTTCTTTAATAATAAATTGGATAGACTCATCGGTTGCCGCTTTTCCTAATGCAAGTAGCAGATTTTTATTCACCTCAACATCTTTCTCTTCTTTAGCTATTTCAACTATCTCTTCCACCACTTGCTGTAATTCTTCCCGCTTATATTTTGGCAAAACAGAAGCGCTCCTCTTTCTTGCTGTTTCTGTTTCAAACTTAATTTTTTTGATAACCCTTCTAACATCTTCCTTAGGAACCACCTCTCTTTGAGGTGAGCCATCTGCCTCCCCAGGAAAACCATCCATTTCTCCATCAGCCCCTTCCGGAACCTCTTTTTTTTCTGACTCTTTTAATCTTAAAATCTCTTCTTCTTCAAGTTTAACCCATTTTTTAACAAGTTGACTTCCAGATATTGAAGAAGTTATCTCTTCTTTCAGCCTACTTGCTTGTTTTCCTACAATAGTCTTTGGGGCTATTTCAATAGTTTTATTTAAGTTTTCAAGAGCATCGTCAACATTATTTATGGAAAGATAAACCATTCCAAGAGAAAAATAGTATTCTGGTACGGAAGGTTGTATTTCTATAGCCTTTTTGTAACTATCTATTGCCTTATTTGTGTTTCCCAACCTATATAGAACTTCTCCAATATAATAATAAGTATTAGAATTCCCCGAACCCAATTTTTGTGCTGATTCAAAAACTTTTAAAGACTCTTCATACCTTCCCTGTTTCAGAAGTAGAATACCTTTGTTGACAACTTCCAAATACCCATCTGCCAAAGCAAATGAACATACCATCAGAGAGAAAGTAATAAAAAATATAATTCTTTTACTCATTGTAATCTCTCCCTCAAGTTTTCTATAAGTTCTTCTATATTGCCTTCTATTATATTATCAAGATTATATAAGGTTAAATCGATTCTGTGGTCTGTAACTCTATTTTGAGGAAAATTGTATGTTCTTATCTTTTCACTCCTCTCCCCAGTTTTGACGACAGATTTTCTCTCATTATCTATTTTACCTTTTTTTTCTATCTCATAAAGGGATTGAAGTTTTACTTTTAGTATCTTCAGCCCTTTTGCTCTATTTTGTATCTGCGACCTTTCATCCTGACAACTTATAACAAGCCCGGTAGGTATATGTGTTATCCTTACAGCTGAAGAAGTTTTATTTACACTTTGCCCCCCAGCTCCCGAAGACCTAAAAGTATCAATCTTCAAATCATTAGGGTCTATTCTTACTTCTTTCTCTTCAATGTCTGGAAAGACTGCAACCGTCGCCGCTGACGTATGTATTCTACCGTAACTTTCGGTATCAGGTATTCTTTGAACTCTATGTACTCCACCTTCATTTTTAAGGTCTTTATAGGCCCCTTTACCTCGCACAAGAAAGATTATCTCTTTAAACCCAGCTATATCAGATGTATGAGTATTCATAACCTCTACCCTATAACCTTTCTTTTCAGCAAACCTCGAATACATCCTAAACAAATCTCTCGCAAAAAGACTTGCTTCTTCACCCCCAACACCAGCCCGTATTTCAACAATAGCGTCTCTAATATTTTTTGGATCTTCAGGGTAAAAGAACTGATATATTTCAGACTCAACCGCTATTTTCTCTTTGGAAAGAAGTTCCAATTCTTCTTTAGCAAGTTCTTGTATTTCAATATCTGAATTTACAGAAAGTTCTTCTGCTTCACTAATTTCCTGCTCTAAGTTTTCTATCTTCTTTTTAAGGTTTATTATTCCGTCAAGTTCACCTACTTTGATTATCGCTTCCCTAAACTCATTAGACGCCTTATCGCCTTCTGTAATTATCTTCAAGTTTCTATCATACTCTACCGATATATCTTTAAGTTTACTTTTGAGATTAATATTCTTTTCTGTTTTCAAAAATTATTTAACTCCATAATTCTGGTATTTTTTTCTAAATTTTTCAACCATACCTGCGCTATCCAAAAACTTCTGTTTACCTGTAAAATATGGATGACATTTTGAACAAATTTCCACTTTTATTTCAGGTTTTGTTGACCTTGTTTCTACAATATTTCCGCATACGCAAACAATATTGCATTTTTCGTACTTGGGATGTATCTTTTCTTTCATTTTTCCTCCAAATCATTAACTAAACTATTTAACCAATTCTTTAAAATTATCTCGAGTCATAGGAGAAGCAACATCCATAATGCCCTCACTACTAAAATATTCTATCTCTTTACCTTCTACCTCTAAAATAACACTTTTTACAGAGGGAAACTGTGTAGCAGTATAAACAATCTGAGCAAGTCTTTCGGTCATAGCTAAAATGCCACCACCGTCCTCTATACTTTTTGAAAAATCAAGGTAAGCCACTTCGTCAACAATACGCACATTCAACAGAGAGGCTTTCTCTGGCATTGAACTAACAATCCCTTTCTCTATTTCAGAATCTATAGGTCCTTTTAAGAGTTCATCAATAGATTTTTTCATTTTTTCTTCAGCCCCAGTAAAAGGTGCCACTTCCCTCATAACAGCAGTCACATAAGACTTATGTTGTTCTTCATCATAATTAACAAAATAGACCAACACTTTATTGAAACTAAAGATTTTCCCTTTATATCTTATTGTAAAGAATAATACAAGGGCAACAATAAACGCTACCAGAAGAACAACTACTGCCAACTTCTCTTTTTTTTTCATTTTTTCATAACTGCCTGCATTACCAGACCGTATACCCTCCATCCATAACAATGTTACTACCAGTTACATAACTTGATGCCTCAGAAGCAAGAAATAAAGCAGGACCTCTTATCTCTGAAGGTTCCCCAACTCTACCCATAGGAATTAAAGGAAGCCAATATTTTCCATACTGTGAAAGCACTCTTTTCACCATTTCAGTTCCCATATAACCGGGAGATATTGAGTTTACACGTATATTATATTTTGCCCATTCAGCTGCCAAAGATTTGGTAAGTTGTATTACGCCAGCTTTTGCTGCGTTATAGTGAGCTTGTGGCTGAGGTGTGTTAACAATCAACCCAGACATAGATGCTGTATTTATGATCGTTCCTTTATTCTGAGAAATCATCTGCCGTGCAACTATTTTAGAACAATAAAAAACAGCCGAAAGATCAATTTTAACAACATCGTCCCAATCTTTTATAGATAACTCTTCAGCCGGGTAGTTATTTACAATACCTGCGTTATTCACAAGAATATCTATCCGTTTAAATTGAGCAACTGTTCTTTTAACCAGTTCCTCAATTTGGTTAACATCCCCTACGTCTGTCTTCACAACCAGAGAGTCTACACCTTTTTTTCTGACCTCCAATTCAACATCTTTACCAGTCTCTACATCCATATCTGCTATAACAACATTTGCTCCAGCATCAGCAAACGCCATAATCATCTCTTTCCCTAACCCTTTAGAACCACCAGTAACTATTGCAATTTTTCCTTCAAGATTAAATAATTTTTTAGTATCCATAATTTCACCCCTTTTCATACTATTATGACATATTTACTTAAAAAATACAATTTTTTTTAACATATACTATATAGAGGTGGCAACCCGCTAAACAGTGGATTGCCACCCTGTTAAAACATTAATCCTCAAAGGAATTATTTATATCAGGCAACTCTAATAAAGCTTCTTTGATTTTTTCTTCAGGGTAATCATAATCGTCAAGTTTACCATCAAAATATGCCTTATAAGATGCAAGATCAAAATGCCCGTGACCTGAATGGTTATACACAATTACCTTCCCTGCTGGTGCATCCTTAGCCTCTTCAATAGCCGCTCTTATAGCGTGAGCAGTTTCGGGAGCAGGTAAAAACCCTTCTGTCTGTGCAAAAAGCAGAGCACTCTCAAAACACTCTCTCTGGTGGTAAGAGACAGCTTCCATCATCCCTAAATTTAGAAGATGACAAACTATTGGAGCCGCTCCGTGATACCTTAAACCACCAGCATGTATTCCTGGCGGGATAAAACTATGCCCCAAAGTAAACATCTTTAAAAGAGGCGTTGTGCAAGCCGTATCTCCAAAATCATATTTATAAAGCCCCTTAGTTAAAGTTGGGCAAGCTTTAGGTTCTACACCTACAAATCTTATACCATCCTCTTTTAATTTATCAGATAGGAAAGGCAAAACAAATCCAGCAAAATTACTTCCACCTCCAACACAACCTACCATTACATCAGGTTTTTCGCCTATCATTTGGAGTTGTTTTTTTACTTCAAGCCCAACTATCGTCTGGTGAAGCATAACATGGTTAAGTACGCTACCAAGAGAATATTTTGTGTCATCTCTCGACATAGTATCTTCCACGGCTTCAGATATAGCTATCCCAAGACTTCCAGGGCAGTTAGGGTCATCTTTTAGAATTTTAAGCCCAAATTTTGTTTTAGTTGAAGGCGACGGATACATAGTAGCACCCCACGTTTGAGCAAGAAGCCGTCTATAAGGTTTCTGCTCATAAGAAACCTTAACCATATATATGGTACATTCTAAACCAAACATTTTACATCCAAAGGAAAGTGCACTGCCCCATTGACCTGCTCCTGTTTCGGTTGCAATTCTTTTAACACCGTCAACCTTATTATAATATGCCTGAGCAATAGCAGTGTTTGGTTTATGAGATCCTGCAGGTGAAACAGATTCATCTTTATAGTATATACGAGCTTTTGTACCTATAGCTTTTTCAAGGTTCCTCGCTCTCCTTAAAGGGGTAGGCCTATAAAGTCTGTATATATCCATAACAGGGTCAGGTATATCTATCCATTTCTCCATTGACATTTCCTGCTCTATGATAGATGGAGGAAATATTGCCAAAAGATCTTCTGGTTTTATAGGTTTTTTCGTGCCAGGATGTACCATTGGTGGTAAAGGTTTAGGGAAATCAGGCACAACATTATACCATTTTTGGGGCATCTCTTTTTCTGAAAGTATTATTTTATTTTC
>JALNXB010000020.1 GCA_023230585.1 bacterium | reverse complement strand
GTATGTGGTGTCTACTCACTCTGGTACTACGGCGCATACACCTTCTACTTAACAATCGGGCACTCTGAGAACTCACCCTTCTGCATAGCAAGCATCTCCGAAGGGTTTAACAGGCTCAGAGTAGGGGAACAAAAGGCTTGAACCTTTTGTTAACAGCCCGATTCTTACTTGAGGTGTAGTAGCACCTCGTAATTCGTTCATAGACACATACTTTTTTAACGAAAGAAAATATAAAGGCAAGGATAAATACATAAAAGAAAGGCGTATGTGGTGTCTATTCTCTCTGGTACTACGGTGCATACACCTTCTACGCCACAATCGGGCACTCTGAGAACTTACCCTTCTGCATATAAAGCATCTCCGAAGGGTTCAACAGGCTCAGAGTAGGGGAACAAAAGGCTTAAACCTTTTGTTAACAGCCCGATTCTTGCTTGAGGTGTAGTAGCACCTCGTAATTCGTTCATAGACACATACTTTTTTAACGAAAGAAAATATAAAGGCAAGGTTAAAAGCATAAAAGAAAGGAGTATGGGGTGTTTACTCACTCTGGTACTACGGCGCAGACACCTTCTACGCCACAATCGGGCACTCTAAGAACTTACCCTTCTGCATATAAAGCATCTCCGAAGGGTTCAACAGGCTCAGAGTAGGGGAACAAAAGGCTTGACCTTTTGTTAACAGCCCCCCCATTCCGTCTTTGCGAGCCGTTTTTTGGCGTGGCAATCTCGCCGTAGGCGGAAAAGGAATGCACCTTCTTTTGCCCTCTACCCCTGGAGGTTCTTGGGATAGAGAGCCCTCAGGGATTTGCAAAGAGTTTAATGGGATGAGGCTTGTCCGCCGAAGCTTGCATTGTAGCGTAGGTGGAGGGTCTGCAAAGAGTTTAATGGGATGCCACCCCCCTGTATGTCATTCCGGACTTGATCCGGAATCTCGTTTTTACGCTGTATCTATTACCAGCGTGGGTTAGGTTAGAGATCCTGAAACAAGTTCAGGATAACAAATTGATGCGTTCGGACGACAAAATGGGCAGAGAGAAGGCAACCCCCCACTCCGTCTTTTGTAGTTTGCTTGGCGAGGGTTGCCACGTCATTAGAGGCATTCCTCGCAACGCCACAAAACGGCGACAAGGCAAGGATACTGTAACAAGTCCATAATGACAAAAATGGTGGATAAAAAAAAGGAGAAAAAATGAGAATCTTTATATCAACTGACCTTGAAGGAGTAACAGGAGTATGGAGATTTAAACAGACAAGAGAAAGAGGGACTGAAGAGTTTCATCAAGCTGTAAAATTTCTTATGCATGATATAGCAGCAGTTGCTGAAGGATTAATACAAGCCGGAGTAAAAGAAATCTATGTCTCCGACGGGCATGGAGGTGGGAACAATTTTCTACCTGAATTGATGGTTGCAGGGGTGCATTATATTACTGGAAAACCAAGACCGAGAGTTTTAGATGAATCTTTTGATGGATATATTATGCTTGGGTACCACGCTATGAACGGTACTCCCGACGGGGTGTTGCACCATACACAAAGTTCTGAAGCAGAATGTAAATATTTTTATGATGATATAGAGAGAGGCGAAATGTTTCAGAGTGCGGCAGTTGCAGGACATTATGGTGTACCTGTTATTCTTGTAACAGGCGATGAAGCCACTTGTAGGGAGGCACGTTTAACTTTTGGAGAAAACATCCCAACTGTTGCCGTAAAAAAAGGGCTTAACAGGGAAGCCGCAATTCTGCTATCTATGGCTGATACAAAGAAACTTCTTGTTGAAGGCGCTATAAAATCGATAGAAATGCTTCCTCAGATGAAGCCTTTAAAAGTGGCACTACCTATGAAAATACGGATAAGAAATCTTGTTTCTGGCACAAAAGCCACCCCCGATAACCCTTACTTTGAAGAGTTCAACGGTGAAGTTAGAGATATAAAAGATATTTATTCAGGAAGCAAACCTTAAAAACAAAGGTACTTTTACAACCAATCAAATGGCTTTTATATACAATATATGTGAAATTTTTTATTCTTTGCAAGGAGAAGGTTTTTTGCAAGGTCTACCCATGGTCTTTGTTAGAATGAGCGGATGTAACCTTAGGTGTTCCTTTTGCGATACAAAATATTCTTTTGAAAAAGGTGTAGATTTGGATGTTTCAAAAGTAGTTGATATGATAGAAAAGTTTTTATGTAAAAGAGTATGTATCACAGGGGGAGAGCCGTTTCTTCAAGACCTATCACCTATAGTTAAACACCTAAAAGAGAAAGGGTATTGGCTTACGGCAGAAACCAATGGAACCAAATGGCAAGACCTACCCCTTGACTGGCTTACAGTAAGCCCAAAAAAGGAAGGATTAAGCCTTTTCCCCAAAGGGTATGATACAAGGTTTCTTAAAAGGGCGTCTGAGTTTAAGTATGTTATAACAGATATTAAAGAATGGGATTTTATAGATAAACAGATAGAACAACCTGTAATTTTACAACCAGTAGATAACAACCCTTTGATAATCAACAGTATAGTTAATAAACTAAAAAAAGAACCTCAATTAAACTGGTATTTAAAATTTCAAAACCATAAAATATCCAATATAAGATGAAAAAAGCGGTTTGTCTCATATCGGGCGGGTTAGATAGTTATGTTGCGGCAACAATTGCAAAACATAATGGGTACAGTATTTTTGCGTTAACGTTAAGGTATGGGCAGAAGAATAATAGGGAAATATCTTGTGCTAAAAAAATATCTGCTAAACTCCAAGCAGAAGAACACCTTATTCTTGATATAGATCTTTCTTGGGTTGATTCAGCTTTAACCAATAAAAAAATACAGATAGCAAACACATATCCGTTATCTGAAATTCCCGCTACCTATGTTCCTGCAAGAAACACTATATTTATAAGTCTTGCTATAGCTTTTGCTGAAACTATCGATGCTGAGGAGATATATCTTGGTATCAACTCAGTAGATTTTTCTGGGTACCCAGATTGTAAGCCAGAATATATAAAAAAATTTCAATCACTTTTAAATGTTGCAACAAAAAAAACCTGCGAAGGTAGACATATAAAACTTAATGCTCCTTTAATAAATTTATCAAAATCTGAAATAATAAAAGAAGGAGACAAACTAAAAGTTGATTTTAGTATCACCTGGTCGTGTTATAGAAATAATGAAAAACCTTGTGGGATATGCCCAAGTTGCATACTCAGAGAAAAAGGATTTAAAGAAGCCAATATTAAAGATTTAGCTATAAAAAATAAATAACAATTTGAAATTAGGAGATAAGTGCATGAAAAAAATCTTGATTACAGAACCTTTTGCTCAAGAAGCAGTTAACCTGTTAAAAGAAGCAGGTTTTGAAGTTGTCTTAAACTTCAACCTTACAGATGCTGAACTTATGAAAGAGATAACCAACTTTGATGGGCTAATAGTTAGAAGTAAAACAAAAGTTAATGAAAAAATAATAAAAGCCGGTAACAAACTTAAAATAATAGGTAGAGCAGGGGTAGGTGTTGATAATATTGATGTTGAAACAGCAACAAGACAGGGTGTTATGGTAATGAACGCCCCTAACGCAAACACCATTTCTACCGCAGAACTTGCCATCCTTTTTATAATGGCATTATCAAGAAACTTCTACCAAGCAGTACATTCTACAAAAGAAGGTAAATGGGAAAAATCTAAATTTAACGGAAGCGAACTATACAAAAAAACGCTTGGAATCATAGGGTTAGGCAGAATAGGTACACAAGTAGCAAAAAGAGCTATGTCGTTTGGTATGGAGGTGGTAGCTTTTGATCCTTTCGTTTCACGTGACAAAGAGAAGACCTTAAATATAAAACTAATATCATTTGAGGAGTTGCTTCAAAAAGCTGATTATATAACCTTACATCTGGCACTAACAAAAGAGAGTTATCATTTGCTTAATGAAGAAGCCTTTAAAAAAATGAAAACTGGGGTTAGGATAGTCAACTGTGCCCGCGGTGGTATAATTGATGAGGAGGCTCTCTTTAATGCTATCAAAGAAAAGAAGGTTATTGGTTGCGGTTTAGATGTTTTTGAAAAAGAACCCCCACTCAACAGCCCTTTATTAAAACTCTCAGAAGTAATAATTACCCCTCATCTGGGGGCATCCACTCAGGAAGCTCAAGTAAATGTTTCACTACAAATGGCAAAACAATTTAAAAATGCTCTTCTAAACGAAGTTATTGACAACTCTATCAATTGCCCTACTATAGACTCATCTATTCTTGCTACAATGCAACCTTATATAACAATATCTGAAAAGATGGGGAGTTTTCAAGGACAACTAACAGAAGAGAGTATAGAAAAGATAGAGATTACCTATACAGGAGATTTAACTAACAACCAAACTCAGATACTCACTTTATCTTTCTTGAAAGGGTTTCTTGCCTGTATTATCCCCAGTACTGTTAATTATGTTAACGCTATGCTTGTAGCCAAAGAGAGAGGTATAAAAGTAGTAGAAAAACATAGTAACTATCAAGAAGATTTCCCCAACCTTATCACCGCAGAAATTACAACCCCAAACACAAAAAGTTCTGTATCAGGAACCTTGTTAGGAAAGAACGACCTACGTATAGTCAAAATCAACGGGTACCGTGTTGATGTTTATCCGTCAGGTCACCTTCTTTTCTGTATGAATGTTGATAAACCGGGAGTTGTATCTCATATATCTTCTGTATTAACTGAAGTTGGAGTAAATATAGCTAATATGACCGTAGGCAGAGAAGCAGCAGGCGGGCAAGCGTTAATAGTTTTAAATATTGATAACACAATTTCTAAAGAAGTTTTATTAAAGATAAAAGAGAACCCTATTATTACAAAAGCTGTTCTGGTTGAATTGTGAAAAGATTGTCATTGCAAGTGATGAAGATTATACCACGGAGTATTTTGCGGAGGTCAGACCTTCGTCTTAGTCATTAGGTCTTGTCCCGACAAGTTTTTTGAAGGAGGAGAGGCAATAACAAAACCTTCTTTCATCTTTTTCATCTATTTCTTGACACAACCTAAATTGTGAAATAATTAACATAAATAAACTCAAACTTTAAAACGGTGCACAACTACTTAAACATTTCATTAATTGCCGAAACTGTCCAGTTTACAAGTATATCTCCCCCTTCAGGTCCAATATCAGTACTTGCCGGGACAGAACCGTACCCACCTCCTTCAACAGATCTCTGGGTAGGCAGGTATGTTCCGTCGCACCCTGCTTTCTGTATCAAAAATGTCTGTGTAGCTTTGCTCCACTCCTGTATCTGTATACCAAAATCAAGATATAATTCAAAAGGGTTTGTAGCAAAAACTGTGTCACCAATACGTATAATATGAACCAATGTGGGAAGGTTAGGGGATGTCTTTTGAAGTTCAAATCTCCTCTGAAGTGTTTCTCCTCGTTTAACTAATCTATATGTTGAACTTAATTTACTGTACCACCTTGTTTTTTTCCTCATTTCAGGATTACTCTTATACTCTTCCAGAAGTTTTGAATAAGCTTTCTTTCTTGCATTTATTTCTCTGGTGTTTCTTGCCATAGATTCTTCTGCGATCAATCTTCGCGGCAGCTCTATAATCTCTTGCCTGTGTTGAAACTCCGGTTGCCATTCAATCTCCTTTTCTGCAAATGGAACTATATCATCTATTGCATTTGTAATCCGTTCTGCTATTTCTAAACGTATAGATCTTCCTTTTAATCTACGCATTCTGCTTTCAGCTCTATTCCCTATCAATACACGAGGAGAGATATCTCCTGCGGGAGCACACTGAGGAAGTATATATACATCCTCGCCAAATCGTTTTCTTATCTCCTCGCGAGTATCGTGCCAAAAATCAGCTGAGATCTTATAACTTCCTTCAGAAACCTGAGAAGGGCAGGCAATGTTTATAACAATACCGGTAAGTTTGTTATTTGTATTATAGGTCATCATTGCGTATACAGAATGGTCCTCGAACCCTTCTACGTGACTGAATGTGTCTAAATGTGCTCTTCCATACATTCTACTCTTACCGTTTTTATATTTAAGTCGCCGATTTCGGCCAACAACAGCGTGCCCCATTCCATAGGAAATTCCAGAATACTCTCTCTTTTTCCACGCCTCAACAACTGTGCCAGATATACGCTCAGAGGCAAATTCAAGATACTCAGTCGGTGGCATAACGTCCTTAACCTCTGGAAAATCATCCAATCCATACGATATCAACTTTACAAGCGGAGCAGCGTGGGTATGGGTAGCACCCAAAAATATGTAGTCAGGGTCGAGTTCCGGAATTTTCAGTCTTACTTTTTCTTTAACTTTAGCTATTAACTCGTTAGAAACGCCTACCAGATCACAACTTATCATTATTGCATAATTATTTGGTTTGTTGTTATCGGATTCTATAACAAGAACTGTAGCCGTGACAGGATCCATTACTCCTTCAGAAATTCTTGCGTGAAACTGACCGGCTATATAAACCTTTTTTTTAGGTGTAATGTTGGTCTGTGCCCATCCAACCTTTATCCCATTTTTTATTTCACTTTTATCAACAGTTAAAGCCTTTTTTCCGCTTAAATCAATTTTAGTGTAACCGGCTGGTACTTCAAATAGTTTATAGTTCTGTCTTCCTCTTTTAATATTATTAAATTCTATTGACCAGCTATCATCCATATTAGCAGTTTTTAAAGGAAACTTAGTAGATCTGCTTATCCATTGATATATCTGTTCTGTTGTTTCATCTGATTTCAATGTAATTAAATACTTGTCTGCAATGTGACCATCAATATTCTCTTGACCAACCAGCTTTCTTTCTACCTCGTCAGGAAATTTTTCTGATACAACCATTTTGATACTGATAAGTTGCTCTGTATATACTTTCTGTTTTGGTACCAGCTTCCACTCAACTCTTTTATCTACTCTGGAGATAAGTGCCATTTCAGGCATTTCCATTCGAGTCTTTTCCCCACTAACAAATATCTTCCCATTTACTGTGGTATTCTTATCTTTTATTACCGTATCAGCAGAAAAATCATACGCTAATAATGGGTAAATGAGTAAAGCTGAAAATAAAAACATTACAACCAGAACTATCCTTTTCATTTTTACCTCCTCGCATAACCAAACGTTCTGCCAAACTTGGCTATGTTTTAAACGGTAGTTACGAGCAAACTTGTTCCGAGTACCCCCGAGGTGTTCATTCCGCAGGCTCTTTTTACCAGAGATCTGTGTATATAGATTTACTAATAACTGGCCCAACGCAGTAAAATGCTTAATATATCTATTGACTTAATGTCTCGCTACATCTTGCTTAAATTGATACCTTGGCAACATATTTAGCAATTGTTTGAAAATTGTGCTATGATATTTTATACCAACCTCCTATTAAGATGTTTTTTTACGTTAAAACAATTATACCCTACTGGAGAGCAGCTTCAAAATTTATAAATTGTCAAATATCAAAAAATTTAATTGGACAGGAGTAAGATAATATATGTACTTTAAATCTTTTGATAAAACATCAAACAAAGGGATAGGAATAGTAGAGGTAGTTATATCTTTATTTATTCTATCACTTTTTCTGCTTGTCTCTTTAACATATTTTCATAAATACCAGAAAGATATGCAGATTAAACTTACATCACAAGAAATTCTTGGAATTATATCTTTTGCCAGAAATTCTGCTTTAAGTGAAAGGAAAAACTTTTTTGTTATCTTTGATGAAAATTCTGTTTCAATAAAAAGAGAAGGCCAAGAGGAAATCATCGGCAAAGAGTATCGGTTCCGTGAAAGAATATATGTAAAAGAAAAATCTCAAGGATTTAACCCTATCATACTACAACCTGACGGTACTTCTAAAATGGCAGGATTTATGGTACTGGCAGATACCTCTGGTGGAAAAGAGGTTCGTTTAGTGCTTCATAACCTAACAGGGAGGTGTTTTATTGAAAAATAAGGCTGGTATAACTTTTATTGGTCTTATAATTTCGGTTCTTATTTTGGCAATCGGCATTTCCACTCTCCTTAAAATCTATCCTGTAATAAGTACTCTTTCCGAAAAAGCTAAAGGAAACATCTCTGTATCTTTTATAGCTGACAAGATTTTTGCTCTTATAGAAAATGTTTATGGCAACTCAAATGGTCCTCCTGTTCCTACTCATTTATCAGGTATCGATGAAGAGTTTCCCTTATATTTCTATTCAGTAGATATAAAAGAAGAAAAAGAGAGTTTATATAATGTAGATATTGAAATTTCTTGGAAAAAAGAAGGTAAAATTGCGAAAGAATATTTTTCTGAAAAATTTAGAAGGAGATAAAGGTATAACGCTTATAGAAATTACCATATCTATCTTTATTTTTGCCATTCTGATACTTGCTACAATTTTTATTTTTAAAGAAACCTCGTATAGAACTGCAAAAGTTTCTGGAGAAAAAAAAGTTTTTTCTGAATCTATTGGGGTTCTCAATTATATAGAAAAATATATTACTGCTTCTATGTGTAACGATAAAGAAGGGTTACAAAGAATAAATTTTCAAGGAAAAGAAGATTTAGTAAGGTTTATAGCTCCGTTTTATAAAGGACCAGAATCAGATTTAGCAAAATTTAGTATATATTTCAAGGATGATACCATAAAAGTATCTATCGTAAGGATAAACAATAAAAACCCTGACTTCTCTTTTCCTGAAACTTTTTCGGGTGCCCAAACATTGGGTGAAAACATATCTGTTTTTAAGATTAAGTATTATGATGGAACCAACTGGAAACAATGCTGGGATACAGAAACTATGGAAGAACCGGTACTACCTAAGTCTGTTAAGATTAGTTTAGTTACCTATTCAAAAAAAATAGAAGGAAAACGAATTGAAAAAGAATTTACAAAAATTATTAATATTACTTGGTAAAAGAGGCGATTCGGTCATTTTAACTGTAATGGTCTTATTACTCCTTTTTGTATTTACTGCGTCTTTGCTCTTAATCTTTTCTTTCTGGCAAAAATCTTCTTTCAAGATAATGTCAGGGAAAAAAGCTTATAGGTTTGCAAAAACAGGTATAGAGGAAGCTATATGGGAAATAGATAAAGATAGCAGAGAGGAAGATTCTTATCTTGATTCCTGGAGGACAAGTTTTGAAGGTAACGATATAGATTTAAATGAAGACGGAACACCCGATTCCCGTTGGTTCTATATAAAAGACAGGCAAGGAGAAACAGTAGGGCGATATGCAATCCTTGTAGAAGACGAGAGCGGAAAAATAAATATCAACTACGCAGGTTCACCTCATAGTAAAAAAGCAAGTTATACAGTAGAAGATATAGATATTTTGCCTAACCTGCTTGGTAAAGTAACATCGCAAAATGTTGCAACTTATAGAGAAACAAGAAAGTTTGAATCTCCTTCCGACATCAAGATGGTTAAAGGCATAGGAGAAACTACGTACGAGAAAATCAAAAATTATATAACCTGTTTCTCGTATGACCTTAACCGTAACAGAAAAGATAAAGAGAGGGCTAATATAAATACAGCTCCCTATGAAAAACTTTATCAACTATTCATCAATAACGGGTACTCTCAAGAAGTCGCCCGTCAAACAGTTTTAAATATTATATCTTACAGAGAAAAAAACAGACCGTTACCTTTAATAACTATTGGCAACCGTGATATTATCGGTATAGGAAAAACCCCTTATTTAAACGAGATTGACGCAGTAAAGCCTTGGAGTGTGAGGGTGCTCCCTTCTGGAGTTGTAATACTTACCGAAGAAGGTGGACAATTTATAGAACTTTTCAATCCTTATGAGACAGAGATTGATATAGGAGGATGGGAGATCAAAGGTGTTATAACATTATTTTCACAACAGTGGAAAGACTTTTTTGACCATTCAGAAACTATACTAAACGATGTTACTCAAGGTGAAACGTATATAGACCCTAAAAAAAACAAAGGGTTTTGGGAAAAACTTGTACCTACAACTATTATTATCCCAAAAGGGAAAAAGATTCCTCCCCGCTCTTACTACACAATCGGAGACAGAATTTCTCTTAAAATAATAGTTAGTCCAGGTCCGCCCATAATGGTAATTCCTGTACCCATACCTATCAGAGACCCGTCAAACTGTGACCAGTATGAACCAATCCTTGCAATAAACCCCGGCTCTTTAGGTGCTATTTCACATTTACTACAGTATATCCCTTTCTTATCAAACCTTGGATTAGATTTTAGGATGCGATTGTTTGATAGTAACGGTAATATAGTAGAAAATACAACCTATATTGTTGATTTTCCCTATACCACAGTGCAGAAGAACGACCCAAGAATGAACGACCAGACAGACTGGTACGACGCAACTCCTTCGCCAGGTGAACAGAATATAGTTTTTCAGCCGTGGATAGGTAAAGAATTTGGTATGACAGACTGGGTTTTTAATTGGCCTTCACATTTCAATATAAGAAACAGCCATTTTCTCTCTTTAGGCGAACTTTCTTTGATACACAAAAAACAACATTGGCAAACTTTAGATTTTTGGAAATATGGTAAAGATAGAAAAATGATTGACCACCTTACAACTTTTAAAGAACCTAAAAAACCTACGTATGGACGTTTAAATATAAACACATCTTCTGAAACTGTTCTTATGTGCCTTCCCAGGGTAGATAAAAATCTTGCAACGGCAATTGTTGAAGCAAGACCATACTCAGATATATCCGAAATACTTGGAACAAGAGGTTCTGGAGATTCTCCTTTAGAAAAATTGAGTAGAGAAATAACAAAGTACGGGTTTGACCTTAAAGATAACGATAAAGATACCTACATAGATACAGATAAAGAGAAAGAGATTATCTTTAATGATATAATCAATCTAATTACAGTTAGAAGCAATGTGTTTAAAATAATTTCTATAGGACAAAAAGTGCAAAATATAGAAAAAAATGGTAAAATAGTGACAGAAATAGAGTCAGAAAAAAGAGTAACAGTCTGGTACGACAGAAGAAAAAAGAAGATTATATATAGAAGAGAGATAGAATAATACCGTCTCTTATACAAAAAAGAGAAATAATAAAAATGAAACTTCAAAAAATAAAGCAGGTAAAAGATTTTTTAAAAAAAAACAAGAAGATTGCTCTTATCACCTTGATATTTCTTATATTATTATTCTCAGTATTAACCATAAACAGTTTTCGTAATAGGAATGTGGTTGCAGTTGCAGGTGGTTATAAAATTACTGCAAAAGATATACTTATAGAGATGGAACTTTCTCCTGAATATTATAAACACTCTATTTATGAGGACCCAGAATCTGCTATTGATACTTATATTAACCAAATTCTTTTATATAAGAAAGCAAAAAGATATTCAAGAAGGTACCGTAAAGAAATCAAACCTAAAATGAAAAACTATTATATGAAGACTCTATCACAGGAGTATGTTGAAAATGAATTGGTTAAAAATATCACGATTGAAGATAATGTTATAGCTGAATATTATAACAATAATCTTAATGATTTTATTATTCCTGAAAGAGTAAGGATATATGAAATAGTACTCCCATCAAGAGAGAAAGCTGAAGAGGTTTTAAGAAGATTAAGTTACGGGGAATCTTTTGAAACAATAGCTTTAAAAGAATCTATCTCTGACAGCAGGTTACAAGCTGGGGATTTAGGGTGGATAGATGTACGAAAACTTGATAGCGAAATATCTGATATGGTAACTAAAATAACCCCGGGAGATGTTTTAGCCAACATAGTAAGAACTCATCTTGGATTCCATATTATTAAACTTGTAGGTAAAACAGAACGAAGGATTTTAACTATTAATGAAGCTACTCCTTCAATAACTGAAATGCTTAAGATTAAAGAAAAGAAGAGAGAGGTAGATACACTTATATCTCAAGAACGAGAAAAAGGTAAAATCAAAATTTTTAAAAACAGGGTAGAACTTCTAAAAAAGGGTTTGAAATGAAACAATTGATTTTTATATTAACAGTTTTTGTTCTTATCACATACGTATCTAATGCTGATAACAGGTCTGTTGTAACAGTTGGAAATAAGGCAATACTTGAAAACGAAATTAAAGCCCAAATGGGGCAAACGAGTGATTACAAATCAACAATTGAGCGGCTCATATTTGAAAAGTTGTTAATATTCCAAGCCGAACAAGAAGGGTTCAAAGCAACACCTGAAGAGATAGAGTCTGAAATTGCTAAAATAAAACTAACATTTACTGACGAAACAACCTTTTGGCAACACTTATCCCAGAACAATATTTCTCCTATCTTCTTTAAACAATCTATTGAAAATAGAATCAAAACAAATAAACTTATACGTAGCAGAGTAGTAAACAAAATAAAAATTACTCGTTCCGAACTAATGGAAGCAATGAGAGGTTACCAGACATTAAAAGAGTTATCGTATCTATTTTCTCTTAAATGGTTTAATACTCAAAAGGAAGCAGAAGAGTTTGTTTTAGGGTTTAACGAACAAAAATTGTCGGAAATGTCAACCCCAGAATGGTTAGAACAAAATAAGATTGTTTTAGAAGTTTTGCAAGCGATTGAACAGATACCTAACGGGGGCTTAACCTCTCCCTTCAAGTTGAATGAAAGGTTTTTAGTTGTATTTGTGAAAGAAAAGAAAGAAGAAGATATCAATGACATTGAAAAATTATACACAGAAGCAAGAAACATAATTTATCAACAGAAGTTTCATCAACAACTTGATAAATATATCAAAGAAC
Organism: bacterium; assembly: GCA_023230585.1. Lineage (NCBI taxonomy): Bacteria > bacterium. The sequence continues at coordinate 19,378 of JALNXB010000020.1, read as the reverse complement.
TTCAAGCAACAATACCCGTGATTTACAATGAATAAATGCAAAACAATATTATAGGTATATCCTTAGGAGACCCTGCAGGCATCGGTCCTGAAATCTTCTTAAAAGCTTTTCCAAAAATAGCAACAATTAAAGGTTTTCTACCTCTTTTGATAGGCGATATTTCTGTTATATCAAAAAATTTAAAAATTTTAGATTTAAATTATAAAATTAAACCTATTAAAAAAAGTGTGGATATCGATGAAAATTACCTTAATATATATGACACTAAAACCATTTTGAACGAATCTTTTCCTATAGGTAAAGATTCAAAACAGTGTGGTATGGCTTCGTTTATTTATATTAAAAAATCTATACAACTATGGAAACAAGGAGATATCGAGGCGTTGGTTACTCTGCCTATTTCTAAAAAAGCCTGGCACCTTGCGGGAAACTTTTATTCAGGCCACACAGAACTTCTTGCCTCAGAATTGAATGCTTCTAAATATGCAATGATAATGATTGCAGGTAAAATAAGGGTCCTACTTATTACCACTCACATTCCTATAAGTAAAGTACCGCAAGTTTTAACTAAACAACTTATAACAGAAAAACTTAACACATCGTATCAGTTTTTAACAGATTTAGGTATAAAGGACCCTGTAATTGCAGTTTCTGCCCTTAACCCTCACGCTGGTGAAGAAGGTATAATGGGTGAAGAAGAAGAAAAAATCATTAAACCAGCAATAAAATCTTTTCAAAAAACTGCAAAATGTATAGGTCCTACCCCTTCAGATACAGTTTTTAAGTTAATCATTGAAAATAAGGTTGACCTTGTTGCTTCAATGTATCACGACCAAGCTCTTATACCTTTAAAAACATTCTTTTTTAACAAACTGGTAAATTATACAGCAGGTATACCTATGGTTAGAACTAGCCCAGGACACGGTACAGGTTTTGATATATCTTACTCAAAAAAAGCCAATCCTGGCAGTTTCATAGAGGCTTATAAAACTGCTACATATCTTGTTAAAGGAAGAAGAAAAAAGACTTAAAATGGAATTTTTAACTGTAAAAAAAATTATAAAACTGATACAGAGCGGACAGGTAAATGTAAAGAAACATCTTGGGCAGAACTTTTTGATAGATAGAAACTCAAGAGATAAAATCATCTCTTTTGCAGAAATAGAAGATACCGATACGGTTGTAGAAATTGGACCAGGTTTAGGCGCTCTTACAGAGAAGTTAATTGAACAATCTAAAGATGTATACGCCTTTGAAGTTGACCCTCAGTTTTGCGGTATATTAAAAGAGAGGTTTTCAGGCGTAAAATCTTTTCATTTATTAGAAGGAGATTTTCTGCAAGCAGACGAAAAATGGTGGCAAACTCTCCCCCCAAAAGTTAAACTTATAAGTAACACACCCTACTACCTCAGTTCTCAAATATCATTTAAAATTATTCAATTTCGTGACCATATAAGTACTGCTTTAATTACTGTTCAAAAAGAGGTTGGAGAAAAAATCACAAGCAAGTGGGGAAGTAAAAATTATGGAGAGCTCTCTGTTCTTAATTATATTTACACCAACTCAAAAATATGTTATTCTTTAAAAAGAGATGTTTTCTTTCCAAAACCAGAAGTAAATTCAGTAGTAGTCAAGATTCAACCTCTTGAAAAACCAAAATTTCAGATTGAAGAAGAAAAATCTTTTCAGAATTTTTTACATCATATTTTTATGTTGAGACGCAAAAAACTTATAAATGTAATAAATAAGGTATTCTCTTTAAAAAAAGAGGTATTCAAAAACATTTCTACCGAAGAACTTTTATTCTTTGACAAGAGAGCAGAAGATTTAACACCAGAAAATATATATAAGGTATTTACAATTATTAACGCATTAAAAAAAGATAACAAAGGAGAAACATAATTATGGCTATGTGGATAGGTGTCAATAGAAAGGCAAGAACTTGTTATGGTTTTGATGATATATCACTTGTTCCTGGAAATGTGACGATTAACCCAGAAGATGTAGATTTGTCCACACAGATAGGCAATCTACAACTGAAAATTCCTGTTATGGCAGCCGCAATGGATGGAGTTGTTGACCCAAAATTTGCAATTGAATTTGCTAATCAGGGTGGGTTAGCAGTATTAAACCTAATGGGAATATATACAAGATACAATGACCCTTATGAAATTATCGATAAAATTATTAAAAGCCCGTACAACCAATCAACATCTCTCATACAAAGCATCTATAAAGAACCCATAAAAGAGAACCTTATTGGGGAAAGAATAACTCAGATAAAGAAAGCTTGTGGAATCTGTTCTGTCAGTTCTATTCCTCAGTATGCGGAAAAATTTCTCGGAATAGCTAAAGAAGCAGGGGTAGATATATTTGTTGTGCAATCAACAGTAACAACTGCAAAACATATTTCTTCAAAGTATAAACCGCTTGATATCTCTTCTTTTTGTAAAACAGCCGATATTCCTGTAATAGTGGGTAATTGTGTCACTTTTAATGTAACTATGGAACTTATAGAAACAGGGGTAGCTGGAATACTTGTAGGTATAGGGCCAGGGGCGGCTTGTACAACAAGACAAGTCCTTGGGCTTGGGGTTCCTCAGGTAACCTCTACAGCAGACTGTGCAGCAGCAAGGGATATTTATTACAAAAAAACAGGTAGATACGTGCCTATGATAACAGATGGTGGAATGGTAAGTAGTGGAGATGTCTGTAAAGCATTTGCAGCAGGCGCTGATGCTGTAATGATTGGTTCTGCCTTTGTAAAATCAACTGAATCTCCCGGCAAAGGTTACCATTGGGGTATGGCTACCTCAGACGAGAACCTCCCGAGAGGGACAAGAGTTAATGTTGGTGTTTCATGCACACTAAAAGAGATTCTTTATGGTCCAGCAAAAGTAGATGATGGTTCTCAGAACCTTATCGGAGCATTAAAACTTTCGATGGGTTCTCTTGGGACAAAAAATATAAAAGAAATGCATACAGTGGAAATGGCTGTCACGCCATCTATTAAAACTGAAGGAAAGATTTACCAGTCATTGCTTAAAGCAGTAAACAAGAAAGAATAATTATTGATAAAGGATGTTAAAATGAAAGATTTTGTTCATCTGCACGTACACACCGAGCATAGTCTTCTTGACGGTATGTGCAGAATTTCTGAAGTTCCAAAACTTGCCCGTAAATACGGTATGAAAGCTATTGCAATCACAGACCACGGGACAATGGGTGGAGCTATAAAATTTTATGAATCTGCTATAAAAAACGGAGTAAAACCAATTATCGGGTGTGAAATGTATATTGCGCCCAAAAGCCGCTTTGATAGAGATGCACGCGGTAAAAGGGACGCTTTTTTCCATATTACTCTTTTAGCGAAAAACTTTAAAGGTTATCAGAACCTTTTAAAACTATCTACCCTTTCTTTTACTGAAGGTTTTTATTATAAACAACGGATAGATAAAGAGATTTTAGCCCAACATTCCGAAGGGATTATAGCCCTTGGTGGATGCCTCAAAGGAGAAGTCAACTCTCTTCTTTTAAAAGGAAAAGGGGTAGAAGCAGAAAGAGTTGCTAATGAATATTTAGATATAATGGGTAAAGATAATTTTTATCTTGAAATTATGGACAACAAGATACCCGAACAAAATAGCGTCAACAGAATGGCTATTGAACTGGCAAAAAAAAATCAGATAGGCCTTGTTGCAACAAACGATTGCCACTACCTGTATAAAGAAGATGCTTTTGCCCACGATGTACTGTTATGTATCCAAACCCAAGCACATATCGATGATATAGAAAGGATGCGGTTTCAAACTGATGAGTTCTATTTTAAAACTCCCGAGGAGATGAAAGAAGCATTTAAAGAGGTACCTGAATCTATAAAAAATACTGTAGAAATAAGCGAAAAGTGTACTCTATCTCTACCTATGGGAGAATACCATTTTCCAAAATTTATCCCGCCCGACAACCTTACTCCCGATGAATACCTTGAAAAACTCATAAAAATGGGGTTAAAAAAGAAGTTTAATATAGAGTGCGAAGAATTAAAAGAGGATGACCCCAACGAAGTTATATCAAAAACAGCTTATGAGTATGGAATAATACAAAAGATGGGGTTTCCAAGTTATTTTCTTATAATTAACGATTTTGTTGAAGAAGCAAAAAAACAGAAGATTATGGTAGGGCCAGGTAGAGGTTCTGCCGCCGGTAGTTTGGTAGCCTACCTTTTGAATATTACAGAAATAAATCCGCTCCCATACAACCTGATATTTGAAAGGTTCCTTAACCCCGACAGGGTAAGTTTACCTGATATAGATATAGATTTTTGTGATAGAAGACGTGTTGAGGTTGTTGATTATATTAAAAGGAAGTATGGAGAAAAGAATGTTGCACAGATAGGTACTTATGGAAGAATGACCGCAAGAGCTGTCTTAAAAGATGCCGGCCGAGCACTCGGGTTTACTTTTGATAGTGTCAACAAAATTGTAAAACTTATCTCTCAGGAACTTAATGTTTCTCTTGAAGACGAAGTTCGCTCAAACTCTGAAATAAAAAAACTTGTTGAATCTGATGAAAAAATTAAAGAACTTTTTGATATAGCCCTTAAACTTGAAGGTTTAGCAAGACACACATCTTTACATGCGGCAGGTCTTGTTATCACAGAGAAAGCAGTTGACGAGTATGCGCCTCTATTCTGTGGCGATAAAAAAGAACTTGCGACACAATATGAGATGGAAGGTATAGAGAAAATTGGGTTATTAAAGATTGATATACTTGGATTAAAAACTCTATCTGTAATAGAAGATACAATTGCTCTTATAAAAGATAGAAAGAAAACAGAGATACTTGATTTTCCTCTTGATGATGCTAAAACATACTCCCTATTAGCAGAAGGTAATTCTAAAGGAGTGTTCCAACTTGAAAGTAAAGGTATGCAAGAACTTTTAAAAGATACAGAACCTCAAACTTTTGAAGATATAATAGCAATTCTTGCTCTTTATCGACCTGGTCCAATGAAAAGTGGAATGGTAAAAGAGTATACAAGGCGAAAGAAAGATCCTTCTTTAATTAAGTATGACCACCCTACACTAGAACCTATACTGAAAAGCACTTATGGAGTTATTCTATACCAAGAACAGGTAATGGAGATAGCCCATAAAATGGCAAAATTTACTATGGGACAGGCAGACGAACTGCGTAAATCTATGGGGAAAAAGAATCCTGAAAATATGGAACAGAAGAGAGGATTATTTATTGAAGGCGCAAAAACTAACGGAGTTAAAGAACAGGTTGCTAAAAAAATCTTTGAACAGATTGTGAAATTTGCAGGGTACGGGTTTAATAAATCTCATAGCGCAGGGTACGCCTTGTTATCCTATCAGACAGCTTACCTTAAAGCAAATTATCCGCTTGAATTTATGACATCTGTATTAAATAGTGAAATGAATAATTTTGATAAAATTAGCGAATACATCCCAGAGTGCGAAAGAATGAATATATGGGTTTTACCGCCAGATGTAAGCGAAAGTGAAGAACGTTTCAAAATATTTGGTAATGATATCATATATGGGCTCGGAGGGATAAAAAATGTTGGTTCGAGAGCAGTACAATCTATACTTGAAGCTAAAAAAGAAGGGGATTTTACGTCTTTATTTGATTTTTGTGAAAGGGTTAACCTCAGAGCAACAAACAGAAAGGTAATAGAAAGTTTAATTAAGGCTGGCGCTTTCGATTTTCTTGAAATCCCGAGGTCCCAAAATTTTATTATGATTGATGATGCTATCGATTATGGTTCAAAAATGCAGAAAAAAGCTGAAGACGGGATAATGGAAATCTTTGCACAAGATAAGACCAAGGGAATACCTCAAATGAACCAAGATACTTTGACATCTTTACCTGAATGGACAGACGTTAAACTTCTATCTTATGAAAAAGAGGTGCTCGGAGTATATATAACAGGACACCCTCTTGAAAGGTATACCTCTTTAATGAAAATGTTTTCTACTATATCTTCAAGCGACCTTGAGAAAATTCAAGAAAATTTAAATGTTTGTATTGGAGGTATGCTTGTTGATGTTAAAAGAACAACCACAAAAAAAGGTGACCGGATGGCTTGGGGAGAGATAGAAGACCTTACAGGTAGAGTTAAAGTCCTATTTTATCCACCAGTATATAAGAAATCATCGTCTATAATAAAAGCAAACACCATAATTTTTATAAAGGGTCGACTTGAAAAGAAAGATAGAACAACAGTAGTTGCAGATGAAGTAACAAGTTTAAGTAGCGCTGAAAAAAATAAACTTTTATCTAATGTTGAATTTGATATCAGTACACCGATAGAAGATGAAACACTCAACGACCTAAAAGAACTTTTTATTAAGAATAAAGGTGATTGCCCTGTATTCATAAATCTTCTTCTTGAAGGTGGCACAAAAAAGGTAAAAATAAAAGTTAATGGGTACACAGTAAACCCCAACATAGATTTTTTAGAAAACCTCCAGACTATTCTTGGGACAAAAATTTTTACTCAGGACAATGAAACCTTATATTAAAACTTTATGGTGGGAAAATAATAACCTTTATATAATAGACCAACAGAAGTTACCTTCAGAAGAAACGGTTCTACAACTAAAGACAGTTAAGGATGTTTGGAACGCAATTAAAAATCTCCAAATTAGAGGAGCACCAGCAATAGGGTGCGTGGCTTCGTTTGGAGTAGTTCTTTCTGCTATAAATTCAAAAACATCAGATATAGATTCTTTAAGAGAAGAATTGAAAAAAGATATCAAATACTTAAGCAAATCTCGCCCTACCGCTTATAATCTTTTTTATGCACTCGAAAGGATGGAAAATCTTATATATAATGGTAAACATCTTTTAGTAAAAGATTTAAAACAATCTCTTATTGAAGAAGCAAAAAAGATATATTTAGAAGACTTGCAATGTTGTTACAATATAGGTATAAACGGCGCAAAACTTATAAAAGAAGGTACCTCTATTTTAACCCACTGCAATGCTGGAGCCCTTGCAACTTCTGGTATAGGAACGGCTCTTGCCCCTATGTTTGTGGCTAAAAAAAAGAATATAAGGTTTAATGTATATGTTGACGAAACAAGACCTGTCCTACAAGGAGCAAGACTTACAGCGTGGGAATTAAAGAAAGCAAAAATTCCTTACACTCTTATATGTGATAATATGGCAGGACATCTTATGCAGAACAGAAAAATAGATATGGTAATTACAGGAGCCGATAGGATAGCAATAAATGGAGATACAGCCAACAAGATTGGAACTTATGCTTTGGCTATCCTTGCTCATTACCATAAAATCCCTTTTTATATAGCAGCCCCTTACTCTACCTTTGATAAAAATATAAAGAACGGACAAGATATTATTATAGAAGAACGTTCTCCAGAAGAAATACAAAAGATAGGAAATACTTTTATATCACCTAAAGATGCCCCTGTTTTTAACCCTGCGTTTGATGTAACACCAGCAAAATTTATTAAAGCATTTATTACTGAAAATGGTATAATAGAAAAGATGTAGCACTTGGGCGGTTGGCTCAGGGGTTAGAGCGCTTGCTTCACACGCAAGAGGCCGCAGGTTCGATTCCTGCACCGCCCACTAATTATATTTTCATAAACACTTCTTACCTTCAGGGCATATTTATTGTCTGCTGTTCTGTTACCTTTAGAACAACAAAACTGAACATCTGTTTTACTCAAGAAATTATACCTACAATATTGATATATCTTGAATAAAAATGTTAAACTTCTTACAGGTATTTATACTATTTTCAGTTATAGTTAAATATGTAAAAACATTTAATATTTTGGAGAGATATATGAAAAAAACTATAATGGTAATTGGTGCTCATGCAGATGATATAGAGGTCCAGGCAGGAGGAACTCTGGCAAAGTATCTTGATAAAGGATACAAAGGTGTATATATACTTGCGACCGATGATTCTGCTGGTATATGTCTTGATGAGAACGGAGAGTATAAACGGTTTCTTCTGCCAAGAGAAAGTAAAGACGAGAGGCACCTGGAAGCAGAAGAAGGAGCAGCTATCTTTGGTCTTAAACCCAAATTCCTTGATTTTAAGCAGAGGTTCTTCTGTGACAGAAAAGGTAATTTCTACTACTTTGGTACTGAGGAGTACATCAGAATGGCTATACCTGAAAGCAGAGATTGTATTCTTGCAGCCCCTGAAAAGAGAGACTGTGTTGACCTTCTTAAAAATATAATAATAGAAGAGGAGCCTGAGATAATCTTTACGCATCAACTCGATTTAGATCCAGAACATAGAAACGTATCTAGCCTTGTCTTTAAGGCATTTAAGTTGGCAGAGCAGGAAGTGGAGTTGGGGACTTTATATAACTGGGGTCCAACGTCCGCAGGCGAGATAAAACATATCAAGCCAGATATGCTAATTGATATCAGTAAATATTTTAAAACAAAACTTGAATCCTGTTACGTATATAAAAGTCAGGTAGATGAAACGTTTAAAAGAATTGTTAATCAGAGAGCTGAATGGTGGGGAAAAGAACTTGGCGTTCCTTACGGGGAAGCTTTTATAAAAATATCTCCAGCAGACCCGGATATATATAACCGTGATCAGATTCTTGCCTTCTGGGACTAAAAAACTTATTAAAAATCTTGACACATACCCCTTATATCTTCTGTCAAACTTGGCTATACTTTAACCTTTAATTGCGAGTTTTATCTTTACGTTTTTGCCTTCTACCCTAAGGGGGAAAGGATTAAGAATAAGGGGGGCAGTTTGCAATCTAAGGGAAAAAGAAAGACATAACGACAAAGGCAAAGCATAAAAGAAAAAGACCCCCTCACCTTTTATTCCTCTCCCCCAGAGGAGAGGCAAATTAGTGCAAGCCTAATTTATAAATCTGCTTCCTATACGTCTAAGCTTATTTCTTGAACTCGTCTTTATCCTATACACTATTGTTATATTGAAGTAAGTATGGAATCCTGTTTTAGGTGTTAACATATTACCTACAATATTGGTATATCCTAAGTAAAAATGTTAAACTTCTTTAAAAAAATAGTATTTACAAACGATAATCGAATGTAAGAAAACTTTACGAGAGTATGGAGGGTCTTATGAAAAAAATATTAGTTTGTATGTATACACTTCTTTTTTTATGCAACCTGCTTAAAGCCTCTGATTCTGGCTATCAGGAGTGGCAAAAAAAACGAGACTCACTTCTCCAATCCCCAGATGTTGTTGCGTACTATACCTTTGAGAACTTAAAAGAAGACAAGACAGTCCTCAAAGACCTGAGCCCAAATAAGAGAGACCTCACTTATGTCCCATATAAAGACCCAAAAACAAAAGAGATCTTTGATGACCTGCAAACCATAGAAGGCCGGTGGAGTGAAAAGACTGCAGGAAGATTTATAGAATCCTTTTATCAGGGAGTACCCTTAAATATAGAAAATAAACAATTTACAGTAGAAGCTTGGTTTAGAAGAGAAGGTAGCGGACACAACCTTCCATTTTCTTCAGCAGGATTTAGAAACGGCTGGTGCGTGGAGTTTATATTTAGAGAAGGGCAGGCAGCCGATATCTATTTTGGTATAGGACGTCCGGAGGTCTATTATGCGAAAGTTAGTGCAAAAGTAGCAATTTCTGAAAAGATATGGCACCACTTTGCTTCCACCTGGGATGGCAAAGAGATGAAGATATTCATTGATGGTAAACTGGTATGTAAAGAGGTAGATATTGCGATTATTGAAGATGGTAAGAGAAAAAGAGTAAAGATAGATGGATATAGCGGTGATTACACCCCCACAAAAGTCCCTTTCAAGGTTGGTCTGGGAATACACAAGAAGGCTTTTAAGAGAAGACCCATCATAGATTTGGATGAGGTTGTTATATATAACAGAGCGTTGAGTGAAGAAGAGATTTCAGTACTTGGGAAGGGAAGTGCCAATATATCGGAGAAAGAAATCTTTGCAACAGCAGATGAGTATATAAGAGCAAAGAATTATAAAGGGGCTATAGAAGAATATAACAAACTCAAATCGTTGCCCAATTTCGGAACTGAGTTTGCTCTATTTAATATATCTGAAACATACAGGACAGCTAAAGATTATGCTTCTGTCCATAAGACATACGGAGAGATTTTTAATCTTCCTAACCTGACTTCTTATTACCGTATATATGGACTATTCAGACAGGCGGAGGTATATATTGAACAGAAGAATTTTGGAAAGGCAAGAGAGAATTGTAGCCAGATATTAAAGATTAAAGATGCTCTCGCCTCCCACGTTTTTAAGGCAGAGTTACTTAAAGGAGATACATACCGATTTGAACGGAAATATTCTTTGGCAAGACCTATATATACAAAATTATTGATACAGCAGGAAACTTCTGACTACCCACACGAAGGGCGTAGAACAGAACTTATAGAACGCCTTGAACTGACAGACGGATTGAAAGACGGTGAAGTAGAAAAGAGCAGACAAGAAAAATGGCTTGAGATAATCAATAGTCCCAAACAAGTTATTTATGTTTCCCCCAAAGGAAAAGATACCAACTCAGGCACCCAAAAAAGCCCTTTTGCCACAATTAAAAGAGCACAAGAAGAGGTGAGAAAGATAAGAGAGAAGGGGCTACCGAAAGGAGGGATTACTATCTTTTTGAGAGAAGGAAGATATTTTTTAACTGAAAGCATATCTTTTGAAAGAAAAGACTCCGGATTGGAAGGGTCTCCAATAGTATATAGAAGTTATCCCGGTGAAAAGGTGAGATTGATAGGTGGAGTGGAAGTAAAAAAGTTTGTTAAACTTAACGACCCTAATATTATAAGAAGGTTACCGGAAGAAGCCAGAGATAAGGTATGGGTTGCTAACCTTAAATCAGAAGGGATAACAGATTACGGTGAGTATAAAAACCGCGGGGGACAGAACCATCAAGATACTATATCTGCCTTAGAGTTTTTTTATGGCGAGAAAGTAATGCAGATAGCCAGATGGCCCAATGAATGGTTTGCCAGAACAGGAAAGATTCCAAGTCCTGATGGAGAGATAGGAGGTAGAGGTAAATTCAAAAAAAGCGTAATTCATTACCAAGGAGATAGACCCGAAAGATGGCTTGAAGAGAAGGATATATGGCTACACGGTTTCTGGTACTTTGTATATAATAAAGACCACGTAAAAATAAGAAATATAGACACTAAAAATCATACAATATCTCTATTTGAGGATACAAGGTGGTCCCCTTCTTACGCTTTATACAATACACTTGTTGGAGAAGATGTTCCCTATTATGCTTACAATCTTCTATGCGAACTGGATTCTCCCGGCGAATGGTACCTTGACAGGGAGACAGGAAAACTATACTTTTATCCACCTGATGGCAATATCAGTAAAGAAGCACTAATATCAACACTTTCCACTCCTATTCTTTCAATCAATGGCGCTTCCAATATTGCCTTTTTTGGGCTTACACTGGAGATAACAAGAGCCAGTGGAGTAGAGATAAGAGGTGGATATAACAATATTATTGCTTCCAGTATAATACGTAATACTGGTCAACGGGGAATATTGGTTGAAAACGGTTGGAACCATACTGTTGTTGGCTGTGATATCTACGATAATGGCGCAGGAGGTATCTTGCTTAGCGGCGGGGACCGGGTAAAACTTATACCTTCAAGACATACTGCTGAGAATAACCATATCTATCGCTTCAACCGTTTTAGCGGAGGTAGTTATGCTAACGGTATAAGACTTTTTGGGGTAGGACAGAGGGCTTCTCATAACCTTATGTACGAATCTCCCGCTATAGCAATGGTTTTTGATGCCAGCGACCATATTATGGAATATAACGAAATACACGACGCTCCTACTGAAGGGAGAGAGATTGGCGCTATATATATTTATGGCGCTCACAATAATTGGAGATGGTTAAACAGGGGCTCAGTAATAAGAGGCAATTTTGTTCATCACATAAGTTCACACTCATCACCTAACCTTACACATGGGATAAACGCTATACATTTAGACGGTAGAAACGGTGGTCTTGTGATGGAAAACAATATCTTCTATAGATTTTCCAGTGGTATATCCTGCTCTCATCCTGATATGCGTATTGAAAACAATATTTTTATTGATGCCGAAAGGAGAGGAATGCATATTGGCGAGAGAGGGCTGGACTTCTTTTTTGATTCAGAAGATAATCCAAAAATGAGGAGCATTATATCTTGGGGTAAAAAATTGGAAAGCCTCAGGTATAAACAACCGCCCTGGAGTTACAGGTACCCGCAACTTGTAGTTGCCCTTATTGATAAACAACCTATGAGAACAAAAAACACTATTGTAGAAAGGAATATCAGTACAGGAGGACCTTTTTATGCTATGGGCCAGATAGTAAAGGAGGATAACCCTGTAAGGAACAACTGGGACGGTGAAGAGCCATACTTCTTCAACAGAAAAGAAGCAGATTTTAAGGTTAGACCAGGAGCACCTGTCTTTGGTCTTACAGGGTATGAACCGATTGAGGTAGATAAAATCGGTATTTACAAAGATCCACTAAGGGCAAGTTGGCCTATCAATAGGGATAAGAAAGATATAGGAAAATATTATAATCCGGACTGGACACCTTTAAAGAATGCTCCGTCCACAGTAATGGCACCGGTAAAACGTATCAGCCCTCCCGCCTATTATAATGTTTTTTTAAGGAAGAACCCCATAAACATAGACGGAAAACTTGATAAGAACGAATGGAACGGATTGAATTTAAGAGATGTTATGGTGATAGATAAAGAACATATGGGAGAAGATACCAAAGGAGCCCCTACATACGCCTGGCTCTTATATGATAAAGATTATCTTTATATAGGAACAAAACACCAGCCGGACCCTTTTGAAGAGGGAATGTTGCCTCGTTTAAAAGGGCACTCCCCGTGGTTTGAAATAGGAATTGAGACCCAGCATGGAAAGCATAGTAAAGATTGGTGGAACGACGATATGGTAACAGGTCCTGTATATATTTTCACAGGAAAGATTAACGGAGAGTTTGTTGTTCACAACCCGTTTGGTATGCCTTATGCAAACGTTGTTAAACTACAAAAATCCATTGAATATAAAACGTTTATTATAGATAAAGATACTTCTGAATGGACCTCTGAGATGAAGATACCATTTGCTGATATAGGTATTAACCCAGATAATGTTGAACACCTTGCTTTCAGTATTGGTACATATAAAAAGAGAGGATTTTTTAACTGGATACCTACCGGTTCTCGGTTATGGCGCGTAGAAAATGCTGGCTTTATTAAACTGGTAAAATAGACAGATCAATTCTTTGTAAAAGGTTATCCAATGTGTGTGATAATTTTAACAACCTTAAGCAAACAAAATTGGGAGAGTTAAAGATGATGACAAAAGATGTCAGGACGATTTTAAACAAAGATAGATCCAGGGAGCTTAAACTGGTAATACTTGGAAACGAGATAGAGTTTACTCTATCAACCACAGAAAAGACTACCTTTAACTTTACCTATTCCTCTATGAACCCTTTCTCGGTTACAAAACCCTGGAAGCTTTTCTACGAGAAACCTGAAGAGTTGATACTAAATATGCTCAACAAAGGTAGCATTAAAGTAGAAGCGAAGTACAAACTCTGTAAGATTAAAGATGTTTTTTCTTTTATAGGGGAATATCTGTACTTAAAACGGAAGTGGGAGTTCTATGAAAACCCTGATATTACTCACCTTTCTTTCGGGACAAGTTTACTTTCTGGTCCCGGAGATAACCAGAAAGTAAATATTCCCCACGTTATCTATAACGGCAACCCATCCGCTTCAGAATTAACACTGGTACCAAGATTAAAAGAGGTCGAAGGATATTCAGTTGTTGTGGAAGAGCACCGTCTACCTATTCCTGCTGTTAATGTTGAATGGGAGAATAAGAAGGACAGGTTTACTTCCTTTACCCTATTTTCTGTACCTTCACAAATCTTCGGTAAAAAATCTCAAGAAGAACGCTGGTGGTCTTCTGGTGTTGTCAGAACAGGAGAAGCCTGGAAAATACTTAATATGAGCGGTATAGTTGCTTTAAACAATATGCCCGACATAATTCACGATAACAGGTTTGCTCCTGTAGAACTGCCCGGAGGCGGATATATTAATTTACAGAAGGATAGCAGGGTATTCGAAAAAGAACTTTACATTGACCTGTCTGACTGTAGAGAAGGGCGAGGGTTTAAGCGTATGTTTCCAATAGGCTGGGAGATTCTTCGCCCAAAAACGGAGGGTTTGTTTGGTCTTGAAGAAACTATCAGGTTAAAAAAGAATGCTATGCTGTCAAGATGGGTTGAAGGAGAGATAAACGGGTTTGTTAACGTTCTGGATTCTTATGAGGAAGGCAACAACTCTAAAAGCCCTCCTGCTATATCTTTTGGGTGGACAGGGCAGAACTTGCGACTTGCCTGGTGCGCTTTCGCACTTGGTATAAGAGAGAATAATAAAGACCTCCTAAATATGGGCAACAAGGTGATGGACACTTTTTCAAATGCACCATATATTGGTAAGGAAAAAGGGTTAAAATTTACAAGATATGATATAACTACTAAGAAGTGGGTTGGTAGTTATAAAGAAAACCACGTTCCGGTAAGAGCTTTTGGAGAAGCAATGAGCAATTTTTGTGATTGTATTTTACTACTAAGAGCCAATGCACTACCTGTAAAAGATAGTTGGTTAAAGACGGTTAAAGAAGTAGGGGAATTTTTATGTAAAAAAACTGCTCTTAATAAAGCGGGTATATATCCTCTCTTTTTCACTGCCAAAGGAACTCCGGCAGATGAACTTGTTGTTGCGGGAGGTGCTCCCTGTGTTAGCGTACTTCTTTTTGCTTATGAGATAACAGGAGAAGAGAAGTTTCTTAAAAAGGGTTTAGAGATACTTGAGAGATACTACCTATTGTTTGGGGATAAGTTGAGAACCCCATTCAGTCACAGCACACTCGACGCCAAATGCGAGGATAAAGAGGCTGGCCTTCTCTTTTTTATTGCAGCCTATAAAGCATTTCTTATTACTGGCAACCCAAAATATAAAGATTACGCTCAACTTGCTGTTGAATGGTCTAACACCTTTGTTTACCTCTGGGACCCCGGTTTTATTGAAGGCACTCTACTGGAAAAGAAAAGGTTTAAGGCGACCTTCTGGCCAGGAGTAAGTGTTCAAAACATTCATCTTGATGTCTTTTTCTATCCGTACGAGGTTTACCAATTTGGGAAATTGATTGGAAATGAAAGATGGGTAAAGATGTGCAAAGGTATGATGAAGGCCTGGACACACGGGATTTGCAGATACCCCGGTGATTGGGGATTCTCTATACCGGGGCAACAGGGAGAACAGTTTTACCATACAAATAATTCCTTAGCAATGAAATATCCACCTATAATCAAAAGATCCGAGCACGGAGTGCCTACTTGCGGTTGGCGGGGAGGATTTAATCCGTGGAGTACTTCCTGGATTATCGCTTCTGTACTTCAGTCTGCTATACGTTTTCTTGAAGAAGAAGAGAGGGTAACAGTTCAAAAAACTTAGTGATAAATTCAACTATTGCATTTTGTCTCTGTTAATGTTAATATTGTAGATATATTATACCTCATTATTGCGGGATTAACTCAGGGGTAGAGTACGAGCTTCCCAAGCTCGGAGCACGGGTTCGAACCCCGTATCCCGCTCTTACTTTTGGCACAGGTGTGAACCATAACACTATTTTTTTATAGATTGTATAAGTTTTTCAAACCGTTTCACAGAAGGCAGATATTTCATTTGGAGAGAAATATTTAAAATAACAAATAGCACAAGCCAACTGATATTGGAGCATATAATATAACCAATAAATCCTAATATTGAAATCATATTAAGCAAAAATAACATTATAAATATATATGCAAAATAAGAAGATTTATTCTCATCTAGCCGTGAATCATCATTTTGCACAAATAACCTACTTGCAAAAAACTCAGATATACCATCATTAAAAAAGACTATTAAAACTCCTATGCCAAACAATATATACTGAGCAATTCTTGCCATACCTATATCATAACCTTCAACCAGACCAATAAAATTATGTTTTTCTAAATATATCCCCAGAAAAAAAAGGAGAAAAGGAGGAAACATAGAAAAGTAGCCAAATTTTTTTATTCTGCTCCAATATTTTGTATCATACATTATTTATCCCTTTAACATAAAGTTTAAAAATATGTTATAATAGAGAAGTTTACAATAAAACTCTTTTTTTGTCCAATTATATATAAGCAAATGAACTACAAAAAACGTATAAATATTATAAGAAACTATCTAAACAAAGAAAAAACAGACGCTCTTCTTATAAAAGACCCTTCTAATATATTTTATTTAACAGGTATACTTGAAACAGAAGGGTTTCTTCTTATAGATAAAGATAAAACAACTCTTTTTTTACCAGCGCTATATAAAGAAGAAGCCAACCAACTTGATAACCAGTACATAATTGAACCTTTAAATTTAACTGATTTTAAAAAGGTTCTTTCAGGATATAAAAGAGTTTCTTTCATAGCTACAGAATTAACTTATAACCTCTTTTCTTTACTACAGAAAGACAATAAAACCACATTTGTAGCAACACCTGATATTATAAAAGATATCAGAATGATAAAAGAAGAAGAAGAGTTAGTTCTAATAAAAAAAGCATTATCTATTAACCACAAAGTTTTTCAACAGATAGAGAAACAAATTGAAACAGGTATGCGGGAAACAGAGGTAGCTGGAGAGATACATTATCTTATAAGACACCTCGGCGGGAGAAAAGAAGCCTTTGAACCAATTGTTGCTTCTGGATTAAATTCTGTCTATCCGCACCATAGAAATAGCGATAGAAAAATAAGAAAAAACCAGCCGTTGGTAATTGATGCAGGCACAGATTATAGAGGGTATAAGAGCGACCTTACCAGAACATTATTTTTAGGTACCCCTCCAAAAAAACTTGTTGAACCATTTAAGGTGTTACAAGAAGTTCTTTTAAAAACTATTGAATTTGTAAAACCAGGTATGGTAGGAAAAGAGATTCATTCTTTTGCAGTTGAAGTTTTAAAGAAGAACAAACTTGATAAATACTTTATACACGGGCTTGGACACGGGGTAGGTATAGATGTTCACGAAAAACCTTTTTTGAACTCTCAAAGTACAGATATTATACAAAAAGGGTGTGTTTTAACAATAGAACCGGGTATATACATTCCACAAGTAGGTGGAATGCGTTTAGAAGAGATGTTAATAATTTAACCACAAGTATTATATTTACAATAAAGGAGGATTTTTATGATAAAAGTTATGTCAATAATGGCTCATCAGGATGATTTTGAATTCAGAGCTGCAGGAACTTTCGCTCAAATGAAAAAGAAGCACGGTAACGACATCCAGATAAAGCTCATAAACACAAGTCGCGGTGCAACAGGGCACCATATTATGAGCCCAGACGAAACCTTTCAGGTTAGAACAAAAGAGTTTGCAAAAAGTGCTGCTATCATTGGAGCTGAAGCAGAATGTTTAACCCAACTTGACGGAAGCCACGTGCAGGCACAGGTTTTTGTTGACAGGAATTTTCTTGGAGGTTTGTGGAACACTATAAGGGCTTTTGAACCAGATTATCTCTTCTGCCCACCAATTACAATCAATCCACTCAACGGAATACATATAGACCATTACAATACTGCTGTTGGTGTTAGGATGATTGCATACCAACTTTGTGTTCCTAACGCATACCCAACAATAGGCGGTCCTGTTAAAAAAAGAGTTAAGATGCCTCTCATAATAAATGTTGATGATGCTTCCTACTCAACCACAGTAGAGTACCATATTTCAAATGATGTAACAGATACATTTGAAACAAAAATGGAAATGTCTTTATGTCACTACTCTCAACTTATGGAATGGCTTCCCTTCTCAAGAGGAGAAGAACCACCAACAGATACAAAATGTAGAGAAGATTTTATAAAAACCAATAAAGATCTAAATGTAGTTTATGGAAAAAGTCTTGATAGGTATAGAGAGTTTTTCTCTTTTACTTCTTGGGGAAGAAAAGTTTTAATGGAAGATATAGAAAAGGTCTTTATTAATGTTGAAAAAGACCAGCAGTACCAAAACTTCATAAAGACTTTATAATTATAGTTTTACGCAACTATAATAAATAACTTTGTTGATGGAGGTGAGTCCTCAACGCCTTATCCTAAGTGTTTTTTATTACGAGGGATTCTGTTGTGGAGGTTTCACCTCCATCTTTTTTATGAGGTTTTATATTTCATAAAAGCATTAAGATTTGGCAATTCGTTCTTTTGCCATATCCACATATTTTTTACTTTTATCAATCCCAATCCAGTTACGACCTAATTTTTTAGCAACGAAAGCGGTTGTTCCACTACCTAAAAACGGGTCTAAAACTATATCACCTTTATTAGAGGAAGCAATAATTATCCTCTTTAGCATTTCCTCTGGCTTTTGCGTGGGATGTAGAGCTCGCCCGTCTTTTCCTCTTAGCCGTTATTTTCCTTGAACCAGAGGAAGCAACCAAACATCTCTCATTTGTTTTGCCGAACCGTTCTTCTGTTTTTCAGGATTTATATTTTTCAATTCTTCGTAATTAAAAATCCATTTTTTACCCTTTACAGCCCAAACAACAAATTCAGTAGAGTGCGTAAAAACTCTTTTTGTCATATTTGGCATTGCATTTATCTTTTGCCAAACGATAACATTATTAACCTTAAAATCAAGCTGTTTTAAAATAATCATTACTTCTGAAAGATTATGATAAGTACAAGATATATAGATTGAGCCATTAACTTTCAAAACTTTGTGGCAAGCTCCAATCCATTTACGAGAAAATTGCACATATTCGGAAACAGTCATTTTATCCCATTCCTCATTAACCATATACCAATCACCGCCAGTTTTATTGCCTTCCCATTTTAGACTATTTCCTGAAAGGTTATAAGGCGGATCAGCAAAAATCAAATCAATAGACTCCTTGTCAATCTTTTCATTTAATATTTTTATGCAATCACCTATATAAATAGTATTGATCTTCATAATCATTACCTTGCTAAAAGTGCTTTTTGCCATAAAGTAATAGCGTTCGGTATTTGCTCAACCCATTCTTCAGAATGGGCTACAGAACTTGTCAAATTTAAAATCTGTTCATACAAATTCGAAAGTTCGTCATGAATAAATCGCTTGCCTTCTTTTTTAATCCGTAACTTTGCAAGTTTTAAGTAATATGCAAATTTAATTTCTCAATTATTTTTCGTGTCGGTTTTGGTATTTCCAAATCAATCCAGTGATTTGATATTTTTACTTTACGGATTTTG
>JALNXB010000019.1 GCA_023230585.1 bacterium | reverse complement strand
TTTTTTATTGCTCTTTGAAAAAATAATCAAAAATTAAGGCGGATTAATTTGAGGCATATTGCAACCGCCATCTTTAAAACGGAATAGGTCCGGCTTAAAGAAAAACAAGGTGCTAAAAAGCCATTACCTGTGATAATACAGGTGTTTTTTTGCCTCTGTTTAAAAAACGCCTCAAAGGAGAATATTATGACAAATCAAAAGGGTAAAATCATAGATATTTTCTCAAAAGTTAAGGTGTTTTACATTGAAGGCAACTATAACGTAACTATCGATATGTGCCAGAAAATTATTGAAATAGATCCAAAATATATTGTCGCTTATACCTACCTCGGCCTATCATATAAAAACCTCAACCAATTCAAAAAATCCAAAGAAGCGTTTGAGAAAGCAATAGAGATAGATCCTTACAATGCCAACACCTATTATTTCTACGGGCTACTATATCACAAACTGCGCCAGCCAGAAAAAACTATCTTTGAATGTCAAAAAGCAGTTTACCTAAACCCTAACTGTTATAAAGCATATTATTTATCAGGCGAGGCTTATATGCAACTCAACAAACCAAAAGAGGCGCTCCAGATGTACAAAAAATGTGTAGCAATAAAGAATGACCATAAAAAGGCGTACTATCTGATAGGCTGTAACTCTTTTCGCCTTCTTAAGTACGAAGAGGCTTTAGAGGCATTCAAACAGGTGAGAAAGTTAGATCCCAACCAGCCCGGGACTCTGTATGCCTTAGGAGTAACCTACTCTACAATAGGAGAATACCAACAAGCAGTTGATAAGTTGGAAAAAGCTATAAAGATAAACCCTCAAAACGCTGACTATCAATATGCACTCGGTGAAAACTATAATCATATCGGAGAAACACAAAAAGCTATAAAAGCATACGAAGAAGCAATAAAATTAAACCCCAACCGGTGTGACGCCCACTTCGAGTTAGGTATGATTTATAGCGCAATTGAGCAGAACATAGAAGCTACCAAGGCTTTTAGAGAAGCAATACGTATAGAACCAAACTATATTGCAGCCTACAACAATTTAGGTATAGTATGTTCAAAATTAGGGCAACACCAAGAAGCCATTGAGTTTTTCAAACAATCAATAAGAATATTGCCTGAAAATACTTTCGCTTACTTTAATCTGGGATATGCTTATGCAAAAATAAATAAACACGAGGAAGCAGTAGAAGCTTACAAAGAAGTAGTACGAATAAACCCTGCTGACTTTATTGCTTATAGACATCTGGGAGACTCCTTTGAAGCCCTTCAAAACTACCCAGAAGCCATACAGGCATACACACAATCAATAAAATTATCCCCTCGCTACGTTATGGCATACACCCAGTTAGGTGTACTATATGGTAAATTAGAAGAGTATCAAAAATCTATAGAAAACTTCAAAAAAGCGTTAGAGATAACCCCCAATGACAAAACAATACACTACAATTTAGGTGTGAGTTATGAACTTTCAGGGAACCTAAAAGAAGCAGAAAAAGAGTATCAACAGGCAAACGACCACAAAAACATAAGCGTTCTTCATAATTTAGGTTTGACCTACTTTAAACTTTATAAGTTTGAAGAAGCTATCAAAAATTTTGAAGAAGCGATAGAGATAGGTACCAACAACATCTACACTTACCTGAACTTAGGGTCAGCTTATGAAAAAATTGGGGAGTATGAAAAAGGACTGAAAGCACTTAAAGAAGCATTACGTCTAAACCCTAAAAACCACTCAATCCACTATAATATAGGCAACATCTATTACAAACTTGAAAAATACTGGGAGTCTGTTGAGGCATACCAGAAATCCATAAAACTCTCCCCAAACAAAATAGAAGCTTACTTCAATATGACCATTTCATACTCCAAACTCCAAGATAAACGGAAAGTAATAGAAGCATTCGAAAAAGTAGTAGAATTAGACCCGGGAAATGCTCGTTTCCATTATTGTTTAGGAGAAGCATATTGGGAATTTGAACACTTGAAGGAGGCTTTTAAGCAATATAAACTTTTGAAACGGATTGATCCTAATAGGGCGATAAAACTATTTTCAGTCATCAAACCTCTGAAAAGCAACAAAATTGGAGACCCTGAGTCATACAACTGAAAGAGAGACTTTTAAAAAAGTTTGATATTAGTTTCCAATACACTTACAATGTATATATGAACATTAAAAGTAAATTTATATCTAAAAGCAAATATATAAACGGGCTAAAATGCCTTAAACTTCTCTGGTATGAGTACCACCTTAAAGCAGTAATACCAGATTTTGATGCTACCACAAAAGCAATTATGGAACAAGGACACCTTATTGGGTGGTTTGCACAGAAACTTTTTTCTGAAGGAATATTAATTGAAAGGGATAGTATACCAGAAAAACAGTCAGAAAAATCTTTAGAAGCCACTAAACATAGAAAACCTCTATTTGAAGCAGGCTTTACTTTCAACCAACTATACGCCTTAGCCGATATTCTTGTACCGGTGTCTGCTGATTCCTGGGATTTGATAGAGGTTAAAAGTTCTACCTCTATTAAAGATGTCTATTATGATGATATTGCATTCCAAAAATATGTATACGAAGGGGCGGGACTAAAAATACGTAAATCTTATATTATGTATGTAAACAACCAATATGTGAGACAAGGCGATATAGAGCCTGAAAAACTACTAACTAAACAAGATATAACAACCCAAGTAAACAACATTATTCCACATATAGAGGTAAATACTCAAAAAATGTTTCAAACAATAAGGGCAGGAGCCTGCCCAGTTATACAGATAGGAAACCATTGTGACCTGCCGTACAGTTGCCCTCTAATAGATATTTGTCAAGATTTTTTGCCAGCAAAAGGAAGTATATTATCTTTACATTACGACAAAAATAAAGCATATAATCTATTATATGAGGGTATACTGAAAGTGTCTGATATCCCAGATACAAACATATTAAACCCAAAACAGAAGATACAGTATAACACTTACAAGACCGGGCAACCTTATATTAACAAAGGAAAACTCAAAGAATTTATAAACACACTTCAATACCCGTTATACTTTCTTGACTTTGAAACAATAAATCCAGGTGTGCCCGCTTACGACAACACACAACCGTATAAAGCAATCCCTTTTCAGTACTCTTTACACATTCTTAAAGATAAAAACAGTTCTCCAAAACACCATTCATATCTTGCGCTCGGAGATATAGACCCGAGAGCAGAAATATTAAAACAATTGAAAAAACTGTTAGGTTCTGTTGGCTCAATTATAGCCTACAACTCGTCATTTGAAAAAAGAGTGATTCAAGGAGCTGCACTTGCATATCCAAAGTATCAAGAATGGTTTGCAGAGATAGAGCCACGTATAGTAGATTTAATGGTACCTTTTAGAGAGTTTTCATACCATCATGCTGACCAAGAAGGCAGTTACTCGTTAAAAAGCATTCTGCCTATCCTTACAAAGCTAAACTATAACGATATGGAGATACCTGACGGTAGTATTGCAAACATTGAGTATACAAGAATAACTTTTAAGGAAGATGCCTCAAAAGAAGAAAAAGAGCGTGTCCGCACCTCTCTTGAAAAATATTGTGCCCTTGATACCAAAGGAATGATAGATATACTTTTTGAACTACAAAAATTATCTGAATAAAAGAGAAGCGTATGGGGTGTTATTTACTCCCTCTGATACTACGGCGCACTAATCACAAAGGTCGGACATTCGTTTTCATAAGACGTAGGCGGAAAAATAATGAGATAAAGACAAAATAACCTTATAAATCAGGAGAAGTTCGATGAATCTATACCTTGTTCGTCACGGAGAAGCACTTACACCTGACATTGACCCTAAAAGACCGCTTTCAAAGATTGGTATTACCAATATAAAAAAAGTATCTACATATTTAAAAGAAGATGAAGTAAAAGTAGACACTCTTTTTTATAGCACCAAAAAGAGGGCCAAAGAAACAGCTCTTATTTTGGCAAAGAAACTAAACCCAACAACTCTTGTAGAAAAACAAGGGCTTAAACCTAACGACCCTATAGATATTATTTTAGGAGAGATTTTTGGAGCAACCAACAACCTAATGATAGTAGGGCACCTACCATTCCTAAAAATATTAACCGAAAAAC
Source organism: bacterium (assembly GCA_023230585.1). Taxonomy (NCBI): domain Bacteria; species bacterium. The sequence continues at coordinate 28,187 of JALNXB010000019.1, read as the reverse complement.
TTATCGGTAATTCACTATGCAACAATTTACCTGTTATCAAGCCGGGTAGCGTTCTTTTTTTCTCACAAAACAGAGATGAATGGACCTTAACAAAATTCGTTTCTCCCGACTCTATATAACAAGCAACCACCTTATCGCAATTACAGACTTATTTTGAAACCCACCGTTATCAAAAGGTTATGGAATACTTGACAAAATAAAGGCAAGAGGTGTAGAATAAAGTTAACAATGACAGATAACATTTATGGCAAATTAGTTATATAGTTTTATATTAACTGTTATAATAAAAAATAGAATATTGTGCAACTATACAACTAATGCTTCCTTGAAAAACACCCGGATAAATTTCCGTCTTCACCAGCGCTCAAGTTTACCTGCCAAAGTTTGCAGTTTAACGTAGATTGGCTATGGCAAACAAATCTTGTAGCAAAAAACAGTGGGGAAATGGGAAAAAACAGGAGGTGAGAAAAAATGAGAAAAACTAACGGTTTTACTCTGATTGAACTATTGGTTGTCATAGCTATTATTGCCATACTTGCAGCTATGTTGCTACCTGCTCTTGCAAGGGCAAGGGAACAGGCACGAAGAGGAGTGTGTCTTGCCAACCTTAAACAACTTGGTCTAGTACTTAACATTTATGCACAAGATTGGGGAGGCTGGTTTCCCATACTTGAAGCAAGAGAGGATCAACCATCGGAGTCAAAAACAAACAGGTCGCTAGCTTTATTAACAGGTCAGACTATCCCTGTAGACGCTCAAGATGACCCACATCCAGCATTAGAAACTCCCGCCTACATAACAGATTACCAACTATTTATTTGCCCAAGTTCACGCTGTCAACCCAATGATATACCAGGTATGCTGAACCATAAAGTTGTACACAATACCTCAATAGACATCCCAGGAAGTTGTTCGTATGCCTATGCTTACGGTTTAAACTTACAGACCCATTCTGATACAGCAATTATGGCAGACACAAAAGGGTATTACGGAACCCAGTGGAATTGGCAAAGCACTCATGATACAAGAAGTTGGCAAGTTAATGAAATGGATCACCATTCATATTTTGGAGTAAACGTGTTATACGTTGGAGGTAATGCAAAATGGGTAAATACTACTAAACTTGTTGTAACCACTAGTAATAATTTTCATCACTGGGAACTAAATAAAAATGCATTGCCAAATTGTGGTCCTGGTAACGAGTACACTTTAAGAGATTTATATGAAAGTTATTGAAAATTTGTATATTAAAAGGCAGGTGAGAAAAATGAAAAAAAACAAGGGATTTACTCTTATTGAACTACTTGTGGTAATAGCCATCATAGCAATTTTAGCGGCTATGCTACTCCCCGCACTTTCAAAAGCAAGAGCAAGAGCAAAATCTTCAGTCTGTATCAACAATCTTAAACAGATAGGAAATGGACTACTTCTTTATGCTGAAGACTGGAAAGGCTGGATAAATCTACGTTTGTACACTTCATTTAAATTTGCAGGGCTCTATGAGTTTGAATCAGATCTTAGAGGATATATAGACCCAAAGGTGGTTGTTTGCCCTGCCGTACCCCCTTATGAACTTGATAATGGAAAAACTTGGGCTATATATGCCCGCAGGTACGAAACCATTAACTACGTACCTTTTAATGGTTCTTCTGGTTGGCTTTATGTAAACCAAATTAATCAACAGTCAGACTTTTGGATAATAGGGGAGGCTGTTTGTTATGGTACAAGTTATTATACAAAAGGTTTCCAATATCACAATTTTGGACCTACCAACACAACGTCTCCAAATATATATGGAAATGCCCATTTTAAACATGCAAACCTTATGAATCTTTTGTTTCTTGATGGACACGTAGAATCTGCTAATCCCAATAGATTGGTTGAGGCTACCAAAGCACACTGTACACTTAAAGAACAAGATAGAGGTTTCTGGATAGTGCTCCAGAATGGCGAATACAAGCATCTGCCTTTTTAAAAAGCAAATTTTTATCGTACGTCAGAAGTGAAAGCAGTTCGGATGTAAGATATTATTTGTTTTTAAGTAGTGCTTATCTTTAATGCTTTGTGAAAGAATTTTCTCAATATATCAATCCTATGTATTGTAGCGTTAGTAGCGTTACGAGCCTCTTGCTATAAGTATCTCTAAGGATGTTTTTATGTGACAATCTCCGTTTTTATCCTAACCTTTTTACTAACTTAATATTTTTTTATCTTTTTAAATAAAATTATATAATATACCACTAAACTTTTTTTATATCTCAACGTCATAATATAGCTTATGAATAAAAAAATGTTTAAAATAGGTGCATAAAATAATAGTCCGGCTAAGTTGAAAAACAACTAAACCCCGGACGAAGGAGAGCGTATGAAAGCATTAAGATTGTTAGTAGTAGCAATGTTAGTCGTTGGAGTAACGGCAGCAACTCTGTATGCATCTGAGGGCAAAAGTAGCGAAAAAAAGACAGAGAAGACGGCAGGAAAAAGTAAGGTAGATCCTATGGTTGTTATTGAGAAACGTGTATCTCGCCTTGCTAAACAACTTAAGCTTACTGAGGAGCAACAAGAAAAAATAACAGAGATTTATAAAACGGAGTATGGGAAAGCACAAAGCATTAGAAAAGATACCTCTCTAGATAAAAACCAGAAAAAAACCGCTCAAAAAGAAGTTGTTACTGAAAGAGAAACACAGTTTAATAAAGTTTTGACTCCAGAACAACAAGCCAAACACACCAAAATGCTCGAAGAAGCAAAAAGAAAAGCAGAAGAGCGGAAAATGAAAAAGTTGCAAGAAAAACAGAAAGAAGAAGAATAAAGTAACAACCTGTGTTTTCTAAACTATATAGTGATAAGCAGGGAGAACTAAAAACTCTCCCTGCTTTTTTATTCCATTCTACATTTGACTGTTATTGCTCTACCAAATACCGGCACTTATTTTATCCAAAAGATTTAAACCTTTTGTTAACAGCCCCCCATTCCGTCTTTTGTAGTTAATCTTGCGAGTTTTACCCGCCGAAGCCAACCTACGCTAAAATACAAGCTTCGGCAGGTATACCTTGGCGTAGGTGGAGGTGCAGTTAGCAGGTTAAGAAAAAACGAAAGACGCAAAAATACACCCTTTTTACACTCTGCCCTTTACTTGCTTTTATTAGACAGAAAGGATGTGGTAAAATATAAATAAAACTATATTCTTGTGATTTTGTGGAGATATGTTGAGAAATTTCTAAATTAAACATCATTCCACAATTGTTACAATGTACAAAATTTAAATCTTAAAACAATTTTTTATTCTATTTAGCAAGACGTACCAGTAATAAGTTTAGGCAAGACCTAATTATTATTCTGCTATTAGAACTATCAAAGGAACTTATATGATAAAATTTAAAGAAATGACTCTTCTTTTTTCTCTCCCTTTGCTGCTCATTTTCACCTCTCTTTTCCTTCAAAACCCTGCAAAAATCTTAGAAGGAATCTCACAAATAGTCCTTTCTCCAGGTCTTTTATTAACAGATTATCTGGCTATTGGAGGGCTAAACGCAACTCTTTTGAACGCAGGATTGTGTGGACTTGCATCTGCTTTACTTATACTTCTATGCAAGATTGAAGTCAACGGACCTTTTATTGCAGCAGTATATACAGTTGTAGGGTTTGCTTTTTTTGGTAAAAATATTTTTAATATCTGGCCAATACTCGGAGGTGTTTATCTTTCTGGGATTTACAAAAAAATACCTTTCAGAAACAACCTGTTAATAGCCCTTTTTGGTACCACGTTAGCTCCGCTTGTAAGTTTCTTTGCTTTTGGTTCAGGACTTCCTACTTTACAGGGGGTTTTGCTTGGTATTTCTTTCGGATTAGCAAGCGGCTTTATACTTCCATCATTAGCATCTCATATGCTTCGCTTTCATGACGGCTACAACCTCTATAATGTTGGCTTTACTGGAGGAATTATTGGCTCTTTCATAGTTGCTAATGCTCGAAGTTTCGGAGTTGAAATATATACTGTAAATATCCTATCAGAAGAATATGATTTCTTTTTTAAAATCTTTCTTGGATTTGTTTTTATAGGGTTGATTCTTACAGGACTGATTTTTACCCGCTCCAGTTCTGAAAAAATTTATATTCCATTAAAGCGTATCTATCGTTCTTCTGGACGACTGGTAAGCGATTTCACTATATTAGGTAATTTTCCATCCACTTTTATCAATATGGGTATTATGGGGATAGCTTCAATGATTTTTGTCTTTTTAGTTGGAGGAACTTTAAACGGACCTATCGTTGGAAGTATTCTTACTGTTGTAGGTTTTGCTGCTTTCGGTAAGCATGTTAGAAATTGTTTTCCTATATTAATTGGCGTTGTTTTGGCTTCCTTTATGAAAATATGGGAGACATCGACAACCATTGTTATTATTGCTGGTCTTTTTGGCACAACACTTGCACCTATTGCAGGTCAGTATGGATTTATAGCAGGTATGTTAGCAGGTTTTTTTCATCTATCAATAGTTATGAACGTTGCCTCCTTACATGGAGGCATTAATCTTTACAACAACGGTTTTGCGGGAGGTTTTGTAGCAGCTTTTCTTGTACCTATCATAGATTTTATAAAACGTCACGGAGAAAATTATGAAGGATGAAATTAAAAAAATTGGTAAGATAGTCGAAGAGGTTATTACTTTTTTTATGTATAACTACGAAGTTGAATCAAATATTGAAATAAAATATAAGGAGAAGGTTATTTATATGACATTCAGATTCTTTCCTGTTAATATAAATGAAAAGGAATTAATAAAACTTAAAAAGCGTTTTCCCGTCTCCCGCCGACCTGAAATGGAAAACTATTATTGGCATCTTGCAGGTGAGGTTGAAGATAGTAGTGGAGTCACTCTTGTGTGTATGATGTGCGATACCTGTGATATGAAAGTTGACAACAAAACTCTTATGGTAGAACTTACAAGAAAAATAGAATAAAACCGCCATAGACGGAAAAAAAAGTATGGGGTGTTATTTACTCACTCCCTCTCTTTACCTTCTCTCCCTAAGGGGATGTTTGGGGTAGTAAGTCCCCAAGAGTTTGCAAAGAGATTAATAATGGGATGAGGTTTATCCGCCGAAGCTTGCATTTTAGCGTAGGTGGAGGGGCTTTTGCTTTACGCCTTTGTTTTTATACGTTACCCCCCATTCCGTCTTTGCGAGCCATTTTTTGGCGTGGCAATCTCGCCGTAGGCGGAAAAGGAATGCCCCTGCTTTCGCCTTCTACCCTTGGGGGAGAAGGATCTAGGATGAGGGGGTCAGTTATCTTTGCTCCTATATGTCATTCCGGACTTGATCCTGAATCTCACTTTTGCTACTCCTGTTACGTGGATTAGGGGACAAAAGCAAGGATAAAAACAATAGTGGGGATAAAGACGAGGATTACCACGTCGCAATTCCTATGAAAACTATGAAATAAAACGCTCCTCGCAACGCCACAAAACGGCGACAAGGCAAGGTTACTGAAACAAATTCAGGATGAAAAAAAGTATAACAATTAAATTTGACTATTTACAGGTTATGTGATATGGTTGTCAAGTAGAATTTAACTTAAATTAGATACCAACCTCCCTTGATTTATGTGGTTTAAATATGTTCACTTAAACGAAAGTATTATTTAAATAGGTTCTATGTAAAAGTAGAACGGAGAAAAATATGAACAGATACGAGAAATTTGAAGTAATTTATACTTTTTTTGACCCGATGGATGGACATATAGAATCTGATTATCTTGGGGATATGAGCGCTGGACAGATTTTAAATTCTTATCCTGCAGTAAGAGAAGAGGATTTAGAATATGCAAAAGCAAACGGAAGCGTAACCGTAACACTCAGTATCGCCTCGGGAGATATGGTTAAATTAACCTATATGGGTTAAGATAAAACTGGTTTAAACTGCCAAACCACCTCTATATTTTTGCATTAGTTATTCATAACATTTTTTTTCAAGCTCCATTATACGTAAAAAGAATTATTCAACCTGTCTCAGCAGAAACTATCACAGCAAGAGGTACAACATAATACGCGTATATCCCTCCAAGTTCCTTTAAATCAAAAATAAATAGCCACACAGGTTCTCCAAGAAAAGAGCATTTTTCTGCACAACTAAGTACATACCCATTACGAAAAGATAAGACGTTCCTTCGCAACTACCTCATTCTACTATCCTCTCAGTTCTCTGTATTAACTCTATAACGTATAATCTACAATATTGAAAATTCTGTTATTTTCTTTCACTTTTGCCTTAATTTGATATACCTGTACTTATAGAATTTCTATGCTCCTTGAAGACAATTAGTTACTGTTTCACTATTATGGAACAACAAAGATCTATAATAGTTAAAAGATTTGACACAAGAGAAAGGGGGTGCTTTAATATCAGCATTAGTATAAAACACCCACAGAATTATTTATTTTATCCAAACATAAGGAGGTAAATTGAATGGAAGAGAAAAAAAAAGGAATCATTTCTTATAAGATTTTTATTGGATGGGGAACTTTTTTTAAAGTTATGGGATGGCTTGCTGGAATTATCATACCAATAGCTGGATTCATAATAGCAAGCAATGAATATGATTATGAGGTTTATGGATGGGTAGGAATCATCTTGGGAATATCATCTGTAATATCTGGTTATTTTTGGAATTCTCTTATGCTTGGTGCTGCATCAATCATAAAATCATTAGGCGAGCAGTAATAGATAAAACTCAGTTTAAACGTTTTTACTAACCGCTTATTTTATTGGTGGAAATAAAATAGAAAGGGTAGGGTGCTTCAGAGAAAATTAGGAAAGTTTTTCGTATAGATTTTTGATGAGGCAATTCCAATCTGTTTTTAACACAACTTTCTTTTTAAGGAATTTAATTTTGCCTAAATACTAATTTAACACAATAATATCTTTTCGTCTAAATTTACACGCCTCAATTCGTATTTTGATTTACCCTGCAAATAGTATAAAATATAAACACAGAAAAGTTGTGCACAGGAGGAAAAAGAGCCTGCCCCCCTGAGGACTGCGGCGGTATTTTCGGATATGAGAACCTTTTGAAAATACTAAGCAATCCCAAGCATCCAGAATATAAATCAATACTCAGCTGGGTTGGTGGCAAATTTGACCCTGAATACTTCAATTTTAAAGAAGTAGTATTTGACGACCATGATGAACGCTGGGACTTTGCCCCCAGCAGTCAAACAGAATAATCTTACAAACTATGGATAAAAAACTGTTGGCAGAGATGCTTTTTATACTATCTTCCATATTTGTTGAAAGGGGAATAAAACAGCCCTTTAGGTAGATTGCCGGGAGGTATAATAATAAAAAGAGGAAACTTTGCTTTTTATTTCCCACTGACAACTGGTATTATAATAAGTATCGTTCTGACAATTATATTCACCCTGTTAAGGAAACGCTAATTTCAAAACCGATGGACAGGAAAGGTTACAAGCAGGATATATGAATGGCATAAGTTTTAGTTATTGTTGACAGATGTAACCAAATCGGGTACAATTGTAACCATAATGAGTACAGCATTTAAAAATAAAAACCTTTCTACAGTTTTATTCAGCAAAACCCGCGGGGCTATTCTCGGTCTTTTATACGGAAATACAGGCCAGTTTTTTTATCTACGAGAGATTGTTCGCAAAACCGGTGTTGGTATAGGGGCGGCACAAAGAGAACTTAAACAACTCTCCGGTTCTGGTATCATTAAACGCACTGCTCGGGGAAATCAGGTTTACTACCAGGCGGATACCGACTGCCCTGTTTTCAAAGAACTTAAAGGGTTAATCATTAAAACCGTAGGAGTAGCGGATATATTAAAAGAGGCCTTAAGCCCGTTATCCGAAAAAATCAAAGCAGCGTTTATATACGGTTCTTTTGTCCAGGGAACTGAACGTAACGACAGCGATGTAGATATAATGATAATTGGAGATACAACCTTTGCAGAGGTTACTTCCGCATTATCGGACGCTCAAACAGAACTCTCCAGAGAAGTCAATCCTACAGTATATCCTGTTAAAGAAATTCAGATCAAAATAGCAAAAAATCATAATTTTGTAAAAACTGTCACAGAAGGAGAGAAGATTTTTCTGATTGGAGATGAAAATGTCATTAAAAGATTGGGCAAATAATGGTTGGCTGATCGAACACAAAACAACCTCTCAAGAAATAGAAGATTTACTGGAATTATCCAAGCGGGATATAAAAGATTGCCAAGTATCAGGACTTAGTGCTGACTGGCGGCTAAATATTGCTTATAACGCTGCATTACAGGCGGCAACTGGGGCTCTGGCTGCTTCCGGCTATCGTGCTTCAAGGAACTCTCATCATCACAGGATTATACAGTCACTCGCTTATACCGTGGGCGTTAAAACCGATTTGATTAAACAGTTTGATGCTTTCCGCAAGAAACGAAATATCGGCGGTTACGAAAGAGTTGGGTTGGTGTCAGAGCAGGAAGCAAAAGAGATGCTGATTTTAGCTCAGGACTTGCTTGATATGGTAAAAGAGTGGCTTAAAATCAACCATCCAGAATTTAACACTTAACTACCCTTTAGGTAGATTGCCGGGAGGTATAATAATAAAAAGAGGAAACTTTAATTCTCAAAAATCTTGACTTGAAAAGGGGCAGAAAAAATGAAAATAGGAATTATTATTGCGAGCAATGATGCCGAAACATGCTGGAATGCATTACGTTACGGAAATTTTGCTCTTGAGCAGTGCGATGAGGTAAAGGTTTTTTTTATGGGCAAAGGTGTTGAGTACCAAAAAATCAGTACAGATAAATTTAATACTGTTAAACAAGCGGAAAAATTCATACAGGCAGGCGGAAAAATTTACGCATGCGGCAGTTGCATAAAATCAAGAGAACAGGAAAGTTCCAAGATGTGTCCCATATCAACAATGAAAGATATGTATGAGATAGTCAAGGAAAGCGAAAAAGTTGTCACTTTTTAAGTGAGTCCTCAGTAAACACCGTTCAGAGCAGATAGTCTGCCTCACGGGTTTGCAGAAATAAGGAACTTTTACCTTTTTCCCTAAGGGTAGAAGGCAAAAGAGAGATACCCCTGAAGAGGTAAAGCGAAGCAGAATAGACGAAGAAGTTTTTCTATATTACAAGACTATTGATAAACTGTATTGCGTGGTAGTAAAACATAATGACGAAGGATTTATAATTACCTGCTACCCAACAGAAAAAATAAAGGAAGGTGAAACAATATGGAAAGAGTCATTATAAAGTATCAAAAAGAAAGTGATAGTATGGATATATGGTTTGGCAACCCCGAGGATGAATATATTTGCGAAGAAGCCGGAGAAGGAATTATCTTTAAGAAAGATAAAAAAGGTAAAATCATTGGAATAGAGAGACTGTATGTTTCAAAAATACTTGGCGTTAGCTCCTTCCCCGTAGAAGTCACCGTTGAATAATTGCAGGTATAAAGGAATTGAGATTTCGCCTCAAAACATATTTAACTTAAACTTCCATTTACATAGTTAGGGAGGCAAGGAAGTATGGGAGAGAAAAGTTTTAAGCAAGATATATAAATGGTGTAATTAATAACCGAACTTTAAAAGATACATTTCATCGTGACTATAAAAAAATATACTTTTAAAAAAAATCTGCCAATAACCGTATGTAATAATTCAAAAATCAAAACGTTGATTTGGGGTTTCTTTTTTAATCAAATTGGAAACTACCTTCACAAAATATCCTGCCGTTTTCAGTGCTTTAATCGACTCGGTACGAGATACAGGGAAAAAGGGATCGTAAGTAAACTGGTTTCTTTTTCTGCGCATCTTATCAAACTTCTCAACAAGCAACTCAAATTCTTTGCCCAGAATGGCTTGAGCAATATCTATTACAGTTTTGTGCTGCTGGCCATCTGAAGGCCTGAATCCTTTCAAGAAGAGTAATGCCCGCCCGCTTCTTAACATTGCAAGATAGGCGTAGTTATATGCCACTTCTTCATCAATGGTTAAATTCTTTTCCGCAACAATTAAATCCTTTTGAGCTCGCTGTATAAGTTTTTCTATCTGAATAAAGTTCACATCGAGCCGTTTTATCAATCCGCTGGCAAGGAAATCGTTGAATAATTTCTCATAACTCATTTTCATCTCCAATCAGAAATATTTTGGGACATTTGACAACATCCTCTACAAAAGGGTCTTTGCCAAGTTTCTTGTCTGCATATTCTTTGTAACTGTAAAGCGTATAATTTATCTCCCTCTGGATTTTTTTCTCCACCGGCTTTAATGATTTAATTATATCGGATTCACTTACATTCCCCAGTATGAACAAATCTACATCGCTTGCATTTCTTTCCTCACTCTTGGCAAACGAGCCATAGATGAAAGCGCACTTGATACCCTTGATTTTCGAAACGGCGCCTTTTAATATTACAGAAATACCGGATGTTTTACTAATAATGCTCTTTATCTCGTGAAACAGCGGATATGAATAATTTAAGGAATAATAAACCTGATTCCCCTTCCTCTCAGATTTAAACAAACCGCTTTTTTCAAGTTTCAATAGTTCCCTGCGGATGTTTCCGACAGTGAAACCCAGAATCCTTTCCAGTTCACGTAAATAGAAAGACCTTTCAGGGTTGATAAAATAAAGATTTAAAAGTGCGGTTCTTAATTTCGACTTGGTTATTTGGAATAGTTCCATTGCACTCCTTTTTGACTACAATTGTAGCATAGTTTGACTACAAAAGCAATATCAACGTATTACCATTCCCACACAAATCTTTTTCTGGTTACATTCTTCTTCAACTGCTCTATTGTTGTTAGCTCTTTCTTCCGATACTTACTCGCACATTCTGTTAAACTTTTCAAAATAGTTTTAATATCTGGGTTCAATATGTAAAATGCCGCCATAGCATATACCAAGCAGTTCAATGACACATTTCTTGGTCGTTTCAAAACCCATATCCGTGTTTGCTTTCCTTTGAGAATCTTGGATTCCTGTTTTTCTTTAATAGCATCCTTAAAAATTTTTCATCCCAGTCTACAGGGAAATATATGCACTCGGCTACGGATTCCTTTATTTTCATCCGTTTATTTATACGGTCTTTCAATATATCCATCCTCAATGGAAAAACCTTGACCCTGAAGGGATTGCTTGTTGACGGAATTCCAATTATCACCTTTTCTGATTCTTTTATGTCTTTAACCGCCCATATCCTGCGCTTTTGTGTCTCTTTAACAAACCTACATATTTTATCAAAATGCCTATCTTCGCCACCAATACAGGTTGTTGCTACCTTAAGTAAAACACTCGTTTCGTGTTCATACGGAGTTAAAAGCACATTATCAAGCTGTTCCCATATATCTCTGCCTGTGAGGTTATCTTTCAAAACCTTGTAATCCAGGCTCCATGATTTTTCTTCGCTTCCCCAGCCAACAATTTCCACCTCAATTCGGTTATTTTTCACTTCTACTCCGGCGGTAAGAATTGCAACTCCTTCAGGTATCCAGATAATTTGTTCGTTTTTCTGTATTTTCATTGTCTATTCCCCCACACAGTTTAACATAAAAAGATTTTTTGCAGGTACTTTTAAATATTTTGATACAATCATCCTTATTTTATCTCTTTATCTTTCTTAAAGGCAAACCGTATGATATCAACATCAATTATCCTGTTTCTCAGAAGGCACCTTCTTTTTTACTTTCTTTTTAAGAGATGTTTTCTCCCTTGCTACCGTCTCTGCCTCTTTAAGAGAATTAGGGTCAGCCAATCTCTCGGATAGTTCCTCGAGCGCTTGGTATATGTGTTTTTGCAGTATCATTTGCCATTCAGCCTTATTTTTTCCTTCTAAAAGCGGGGGAAGTTTTACCGGTATGGCCAATAATCTACTACGGCATGCCCGCCCCATAGCAATCCATATTCGTTCCACCTCATCTATATCCACTAACTTTCCCTGTACCTTTTGATATTCAAGAGTAGCTAAATCCGCCTGTACTCTTGCCAGTCGAGCTCGCTCTTCTGTGAGGGTAATACTACCTTGCCCTGCAACGAGTTTCTGATAATAAGAAATAAGGTGCTTTGTTGCCAGAACAAAATCTATATAGCCATTAGCAGGCGGTGGTAAGATACCCTCCTTTGCCAACTGTTGATAACGCCTTATCGAAATACCGAAGATATTCGGACATACCTTATCAATCTTCACCGTATTTGCTATTATAATCACCTCCCCAGAATCCTCTTTCATTCGCTCTCTTTAGTTTTTCCATGCTGTTTTTACCGCCGTATTGCCAATTTAAGCCACTTTTATTCATTACTATGACAAATTCCCCCCCATCAAGCATAAAAAAAGACCGTCCCCGAAGCCATTTCCATTTTCTTTTATCGGCCTCAGAATCGGTCTCTAAACCCTTTAGTTTCCCGCTCCGCCTGCTTTAAATATCTTACGCAATGAAAACACGTTGTCAAGCCTTAAGGTGTAACAGGCTAATTTTTAATTACAAATGGATAGTTTTCGGGGGTAAGGTCAGTTTGACGCCTAAATATATTTTAAAGAAGCTCTGCTAGCTCTACGCATTACTAAATTTACAGGAATTGATAAAAGTGCGATTTTATTGGGACGGAGTGTTCTCTTAAATATTGAACCGTATGACGATACCTGTTTTCTCGCCCAGTAATAGCCCTTCTGCAATTGGTCAACGCTAAGTAAGGTTGGTTTGAAAACAACTTCTCCACAGGTATATTTTTCCCAGTTTCGGTCAAATATTCTTCCCTGTTCATCAAATTGTTTGTATAAACGCGTTCCTGGCAAAGGCGTAAGAATAGAGAAACTTGCCAATTCAATTTTATTGCGTTCAATAAAATCCACTGTGTTCTCAAAGACTCCTTCATTATCCGAATCGAAACCAAAAATGAAAGCACCGATTATTCCTATTCCGCTGTCATGAATTTTTTTAATCCCTTCTCGGTAATCATCAACCTGATTTATCATTTTATGCACCTGGCTTAAACTGTCACTTGATAGAGATTCAAAGCCTATGAAGAGTCCCTTACATCCGCTTCTGGCTGCGAGTCTTAGCAATTCTTTATTTCTTGCAATAGTTATGGAAGCTTGTCCAAACCATCGTATCTTTAAGGGAATTAATGCCTTGAAGAGTTGCTTGGCGTAGTCGGGCTGCCCGGCGATATTATCATCCACAAAAAATATTATTGCTCGATTTTTCAGTAACTCGACTTCCTTTATCACATCCGCGATAGGTCTTGTGCGATAAGTTCGTCCAAAAAAACCTGAGACACTGCAAAAATCACAATTGAAAGGGCATCCCCTCGTTGTTTGAATCAAATCCATTTCCCTGTAAAATTTGTTTCCAAAGATAAGTTCTTTTTTTGGTAAAGGAAGATTTATCAAGCTGGGTCTTTCAGTGGAACTATAAAATTTCTGCAACCTACCGGCACGGAAGTCCGTTAATAATCTGCCCATTGTTGATTCAGCTTCGCCAATAACTATAGCGTCGGCATGCAAAGATGCCTCCTGCGGCATTGCCGTTGGATGAATACCTCCCATGATGACAGGAATTCCTTTTTCTCTGTATCTGTCAGCAATTTCATATGCACGCGGTGCAGTTGAAGTTATACAGCTTATGCCTACCATATCGACTTTATCATCATAATTGAGCTCACCCAAACTGTCATTTATTATTCTTATATCTGTATCAGGTGGGAATAAGGCTGCAACGGTTGTAAGACTCAAACGAGAAAACTGAACTGCTTTTTCACGTTTTGTTATGACTGTAACTGGAGATCGGGGGGAAATAAGATGAACGTGCAAAATTAACTCCTTTTTTATAAGATGTAATTAAGTTTATTAAGGTTTCTTTAATTATACCATTTTTCATTATCCTTCTGCAAAAGACTTCCTATGGCAACAACTTATAAATTCACTTTTCAGGTACAAGAATTTTTACCTGTGCTGATTTTACAAGAGATGCAAACTCAGAAAGAAGCAATCCTTTTATCAAAAACTCGTTTCGCAGGCAAAACTCAGCAATCGTAAGTTAGTTCTGCAATTAAGTCCATTTTTGAGGTTTTAAATTTTTACACCTGTTTTGCAAAATGCTGTAGCTGTTGATAATTCACTGCTGAAGCTATTTTTTATCATTATTTTTTAAATTTGCAAAAAAGATACGAATTCTCTGTAATGCTAGACTGTCCTTGGTTAGCAAGTTTTCTCTATAAAAATCTCAGCGAAACGAAACCCTATAAAAATTCAACGCCTAAGAAATGCCTTCGCCTGCCCGTTACCTTCAAAACTTGAGCCAGAAAGAACCCATGAAATATTGTGCAATACCACTTCCTTCAAATTATTACCTATAAGTGTTTGCAATAGTCAGGATAAAAGAATATAATAAAATTACTATGCCAATAAAAGATGGAGATATCATAGAAGGCCATTTTTGGTCTGAGCCGGTTGAAGTAAAAAAAACAGAAGAGATAGAAGGATTTATCCATATTTTAGGAGCCACTTTACATTCGGGTCGTCACGTAGACCAGTTAATACCCAACGATGAAATTGACAAGATTAAAAAAAAATCATATACCAGAGATTTTACTGCCCATTCTGACGAAGTTTTCCTTGCGTTAGAAGGACAAAGATACAGATATGCCTCACTTTTCGACCCATTGCTGGCAATGAATGTCTCTAAAATAGACCCATTACCTTTCCAGATAGAAGCTGTCTATGGTTACATACTAAAACTTCCTCTTATAAGATACCTTATAGCCGATGACCCAGGTGCCGGAAAAACAATTATGGCAGGGTTAATAATAAAAGAATTGAAATTAAGAGGTATTGTCCGGAAGATTTTAATAGTAGTCCCCGGACATCTTAAAGACCAATGGAAACGGGAATTGAAAGATAAATTCCAAGAGATTTTTGAGGTAATTGACAGGAGTCGTATGGATGCCTCATATGGAGATAACCCATGGTCTAAAGAGGACCAGGTTATTACGTCAATAGACTATGCAAAAAGAGAAGAAGTATTACCATCTCTTTCAAGCTCAGAATGGGACTTGACTATTGTAGATGAAGCCCATAAGTTTACAGCGTACCAGTACGGAGAAAAGATAAATAAAAGCGAAAGATATAAGTTGGGAGAGGTTTTATCAAGGAATTCAGAGCATCTACTATTTCTAACTGCTACTCCCCACAAAGGCGACCCTGAAAATTACAGGTTGTTCCTTGATTTGCTGGAGCCGGGTTTTTTTGCCAAGACAGAATTGCTTGATGAATCTATAAGAAACGGGGACAATCCGCTTTTTATAAGACGCCTGAAAGAAGATATGAGAGATTTTAATGGTAAGCCTATCTTCAAACCTCGCTATCCTATCACTATAAAATTTAATCTGACAGATAAAGAGAAAGCCCTTTATAATGAACTTTCCAGATATGTTGTAACGGAATATGACAAAGCAGTAAGTCGAACTGGAAAACGTAATATTGCTTTTGCCCTTTTGATATTACAGAGGAGAATGGCTTCCAGTACATTTGCTGTCCTCCAGTCCTTGAAAAGGCGAAAAAACAGATTATCTGAATTTTTAATGGCAGCAGAACTTCCCCCCATTCTCTCAAAAACAGTAAACATTGAAGATTATGAAGAAGCAGAAGAATCTGGAAGATGGGAAACAGAGAAAGAATGGGAAACGGTTTCTTTTGCTGAAAACAAAGAGGACCTGAAAAAAGAGATAGCAATTATAGATAAGTTGATACAAAGTGCTGAAGATATTATCTCTGAAGAAATCGAAAAAAAATTAATAGAGTTAAAGAAATCCATAGAAGAGGGATTTAAAAAGATAAAGGAAACAGGAGGCAATGAAAGAATACTTATCTTCACAGAATCTCGGGATACGATGGATTATCTTCATAAAAAAATTAGAACATGGGGTTACAGGGTTAACTGTATCCATGGGGGCATGGCTCTTACAGAGAGGGTAGAGGCAGAGAAAACATTTAAAAACGATACACAGATAATGGTTGCGACAGAGGCGGCAGGGGAGGGTATCAACCTTCAGTTTTGCAATATTATGATTAACTATGATATTCCATGGAATCCTAACCGGTTAGAACAAAGGATGGGCAGGATACATAGATACGGTCAGCAATATGAAGTGTACATCTATAACCTTGTTGCTCAGGATACAAGAGAAGGGGAGGTTCTTGTTAAACTCTTTGACAAACTTGACGAGATAAGAAATGCTATGGGGAATGAAAAGGTATTTGATATTATAGGGCAGGTTTTCTTTGATAAGAATTTATACCAGCTTATCTGTGATGCTGCCGCAGATATTCGGAGTTCAAAGGAAATAATAGATACAGAATTGGACATTCCTGTCGATGCAGAATACATATCAAAAATTAAAGAGGTTCTTGGAGAAAGTTTAGCAACAAGGCATATTGATTATACACGAATTTCAGAGATGGCAGAAAAAGCAAGAGAACGCAAGCTTATCCCCGAATATATTGAAGAATTTTTCAAGAAAGGTTTTACAAAAGCAGGTGGCAGTTACAGAGAAACAAAAGACGGATTTATGTCAATAGATTCAATTCCCTATGAACTGCGCAACATAGGAAAAGAACCGGATATTAAGAACAGATATGGCTCACTTAGCAAGTCGTACAATAAAATTACTTTTGACAAAGATATTGCATTTAACAACCCGTACAGTGAATTTGTTTCTTTTGGACATCCACTATTAGAAGGGCTTCTTGAATGGATAAAAAGAAGATTCTCTGATGATTTACAGAAAGGCGCATTATTTGTTGACCCATCAGGCAAATATAACGGCATATTATGGTTTTATGAAGGAGAAGTGAAAGACGGCAAAGGGGGAGTTGCAGGCAAAAAACTTCTTACTTTATTAGATGACGGAAAAAATATATCTCCTGTGAACCCGGCAATTTTGTGGGATATAGTACCTTCATCCAACAACAACTCTATTACTCTTGATATGAATGAGACAAAAGCGAAAAGATTGACGATTGATATTCTTAATAGATACAAAGAGGAAATACTTACAAGCAGGAAAAAACAGGCAGAAATAAAACACAAATACGGGGTTCGTTCACTGGAATATCTTATAAATAAAACAGATACTGAGCTTGTAGAATTATACATTAGACGGGATAGAGGTGAACGCGTTGAACTTCCCATATTAAACAAGGAAGAAAGAAAAAACAATTATAAAGCAGCATTAGCCAAACTTAAAAAAGAAATTGAGTATGAAATTAATCTGTCACTTACTATGCCTAAATTTATAGGATGTATATATGTGAAGAGTCAGGTATCGGAAGAATTAAAAGAAGATACAAATATAGAAAAGATAGGCATGGAAAAGGCTATGGAACATGAGAGAAGTAATGGGCGTATTCCGGAAGATGTATCAAAAGAAAATCTGGGATTTGATATACGGTCAAAACCTATGTCTCAAAATCTTGGCACAGGCAAAGGAAATAATGAAACAAGGTATATAGAAGTAAAAGCGAGAAGTTTTGAAGGTCCTATTGTTATTACAAAAAATGAATGGCTTAACGCAAAGAGGTTCAAGGAACAATATTGGCTTTATATAGTGGCAAATGCGGCAACAAAACCTGTGTTATATATCGTTAATAATCCGGCAGAGCAATGTTCTCCTGAAGAAAAAATAGAAATAGTTAGATATTTAATCACTACCAGTGAATGGAAAAACAAAGGGATACCGACGTAATGGCAAAGAAAAAAGAAGATAAAAGATTTATTGAAGAAAGTTTTCCGGTAAAAGAAGTAAGCGAGATTTCAGCAAAAGAGAAAAATATCAGGCACGGACACATCTCCACCTTGCATATTTGGTGGGCGAGGCGTCCATTGGCATCTTCCAGAGCCACCTCCTATGCCGCATTAATACCTGCACCTAAAAATGATATAGAGTGGAACAAAACAAAAAACTTTATTGTGGAACTATCCAAATGGGAAAACACTCTTAACCCTGTCATTATAGAAAAAGCAAAAGAAGATATACTGAAAGCAAATAACGGCATTCCCCCAAAAGTATTAGACCCATTTTCAGGTGGCGGTTCTATCCCCTTAGAATGTCTACGGTTAGGATGTGAGACCTATGCCAATGACTATAACCCTGTTGCCACGTTAATTCTAAAATGCACTCTTGAATATCCACAAAAATATGGCAAACCAAAAGAAGCTAAAAGAGAAGGGGAGTTCTTTGATGGCAAAACAAAAATAAATCCCCTCTTAGAGGATGTGAAAGAATGGGGAGAATGGGTACTAGAGAAAGCAAAAAAAGAACTGGATAGATTCTATCCTCCTGACCCAGATGGTTCAATCCCTGTGGGCTATATATGGGCAAGGACAATTCCCTGCCAGAACCCTTCCTGCGGAGCTGAAATACCACTTATGAGACAGTTCTGGCTTGCAAAAAAGGCAAATAAAAAAGTTGCATTGAAACCTTTTGTTAAAGACGGAAAAGTTGAATTTGAAATAGTCGGACAGGATAATAAGTTTCCCGTTGATTTTAAACCTGAAGAAGGTACTGTGAAAAGAGCAATAGCAAAATGCCTTATTTGTGACTCATCTATTGATGCTTCTATTACAAGGAAACTTTTTCAAGATGGTAAATCAGGACAGAGAATGATAGCAGTAGTTTTACAAAAAGAAGGGACAAGCGGAAAAAAATATAGGTTAGCAAATGAGAAAAACATAGCTGTTTTCTGGAAAGCAGAAGCATACCTCAAAGAAAAAAGAGAAAAACTAATAAAGGAATGGGGAATAGACCCTGTACCTGATGAATTAATTGACCCCAATTCCGTAAAACCAAGAACAATGTGGCTTTATGGAATGAAAACATGGGGAGACCTTTTTAATTCAAGACAAAAATTAGCATTAATTACTTTTATAGAGAAAGTTAGGCAAGCATATAAAGAAATGTTGAAAGAAGGATATGAGGAAGATTATGCAAAGGCAGTAGTAAGTTATTTGGCTATATCTGTAGATAGGCTTTCTTCGTTCAATTCCTGTTTAACTATGTGGGTTTCTGATGGTGGATTTATAGCCAACACATTTACTCGACAGGCGTTACCAATGGTTTGGGATTACTGTGAAATAAACCCAGATAGTAAAAGTTCAGGCGATTGGAATTCAGCATTAAATTGGATATTAAGAGTAATAAAGCATTGTTCTCTTAATTTTTCTCAGCAAATTAATTGCTTGCAATCTTCTGCTACTAATTTATCTTTTTCTGATAATTATTTTGATGCCATTTTTACCGACCCTCCTTATTATGACAATATTAATTATGCTGAATTATCTGATTTTTTTTATGTTTGGCTTAAAAGAAGTATTGGTGATTTGTATCCAGAATTATTTGCTACTCCCTTAGCTCCAAAATCCAAAGAGATTGTTGCTAATCCTGTAAGGCAAGGAAGTTCTATTAAAGCCAGAGAATTTTTTGAGGAAAATCTTAAAAAGTCCTTTCAAGAAATGTATAGAATATTAAAAATCAACGGTATTGTAACTATTGTTTATGCACATAAAACAACCTTTGGTTGGGAAACTGTTATCAATAGCTTGTTGGATACAGGCTTTACAATAACAGGTTCTTGGCCAATTAATACAGAAAGAGGCGCGCGCTTAAATGCAAAGGAGACAGCAGCTTTATCTTCCTCTATTTATATAGTCTGTAGAAAAATAGAAAAACAAGATATTGGATGGTTCAATGAAGTAAAGGAAGAATTGAAAATTTATTTAAACAAAAAACTCGAAAGATTATGGGAAGAAGGTATATCAGGACCCGATTTTTTTGTTTCCGGGATTGGCTCTGCTATTGAGGTTTTTGGGAAATACAAAAAAATAATGGACTATCAAGGCAATGAGATGCGAGCAGATAAACTTCTTGCTTTTGTCAGAGAAAGCGTAACAGATTTTGCCGTAAGACAAATTCTTCATAATGGTTTTGCCGATGAAATTTCTCCGCTTACAAGATTTTATATCCTGTGGCGTTGGACTTATGGCGAAGCAAAAGCATTATTTGACGATGCCAGAAAACTAAGCCAGAGTGTTGGTATTGATCTTGAAAAAGAGTGGAACAGAGGTTTTATTGTTAAAGAAAAAGAGTTTATAAAGGTGTTAGGTCCTCAAGACAGGGATATGCAAGAAGAATATAAAGACCCGAAAGAACTAATAGATACCCTACATTATGCTTTATTACTATGGGAAAAGAGTAAAACTGATGAAATGAAAAGAATCTTATCTATTACAGGGTGGGGGCTAAAAGATACCTTCTTTAGAGTGGCACAAGCAATATCTGAAACACTACCGATAGCAAGCAAAGAAAAAAAATTGCTGGAAGGCTTCCTTTCCGGCAGAACCCGATTAATCAAGGAAATCAAACAAATTCAAACAACCGATGAACATAAAGAACTTTTTTAAAGATGGTTTGTTGATATTTGATTTGCTTGTTTTTGAAAGGAAAAGGAGTGTATAGTGAATCCGGATAAACCCGAAGAAAAATTTATTCCACAGGAAAGAGGCTCTTTGCCTCGAGTATTACTTTTAGATTTTAACCCTAAAGTTAAGGAAGAGCTGGAAAAAAGTAAATTCCAAATTTTCGAAGGGAA
Source organism: bacterium (assembly GCA_023230585.1). Lineage (NCBI taxonomy): Bacteria > bacterium. The sequence continues at coordinate 7,536 of JALNXB010000019.1, read as the reverse complement.
GTCTGGATTTGTTGATGGGATTCAAAATTTCCTAAGAGATAGTTCAGAAATAGAAATTATTTTTTGGGATATTAGTGCTTGTAATTTCGATAATTACGAAGAAATTGACTGGAATAGATTAAGAAATAAGCTATTTCAACCTCCGCAAAACTCGATAAAAAGTTCAGAGAATGATACTATCCAAATTTCGAAAAAAAGTCTGTATGATTATTTCAAACAAATACGAAAAAAGGGAGGTTTTATAGGAGTTTTTTTGGGCAATGAATATATAGATAGAGATAGTTCAGAAAAACTTTCTCTCATCTTAGGGTTATCCGATTTTCCCTGTAGAAAAGCAAGAGCTTTTTCTACTTATGGTTTTTATTTATCAAATAGATATGCACAAAACATTACATTAAATAAGAAAACTGAATATGATTTGTTTTATAATTTCTTTAATAGATTTGTTCATTATGATGATTTGAAATTTATAATAAATTGGATGTCTGCAGTTTTTTCTAATGATATGGAAGGTTATGTTGAAGAAGAACAGAAAGAAATAAAAATAGCTCGTTTTTATTTTGATGATGAAGATAATAATCACTATGCTGTTTTTGCCTATGACCAAATTTTGATATCTCCGAAAATTAGAAAACTTTCAGATGCTATACTTTGTCTCCTACAAGATATTCTTCCTAATATTTGCAATACAGAAATATACCCTGACCTTCAAACATTTAGATGGTTACAAGATAATTTTTTTAAACCACATAAAGTTAAAAAAGAGGAAATAGAATTCTCTCTTTTTAAAAAAGATTATGAAAAGAACCTACTTGCGAGAGAGGAAAAAATAAAAAATATTGAAAATCAATACACCTATTTGCATAAAATGTTGTATAGTGATGACAGTGATTTGTTTAAAAAAAGTGAAAAATTAAAAGATATAGTTAAACAAATATTAGAACAAGATTTGAAATTTAAGAAAGTTATTGATATGGATAAAGAAAGAGAAATTCAAGGACTTGCTTTAAAAGAGGATTTAAGAATTGGAGATAAAATTCTTATTGAAGTAAAAGGAACAGAAAAAGGAGCTAAGGCTTCTTGGATAAAAGAATTTAGAGCACACGCTTTTCAATATTGTTCGGCAAGCGACATCGTAATAAAAGACTTAAAATTAGTACTTATTTTCAATCATGAAAGAAGAAAAGACCCAAGAGAAAGAAGTAGACCGTTTGATAATGACCCTGAATTGTTAAAAAGTTGTAAATCGGAAAATATTTTGTTTATCCCAGTATTTGAGTTATACAAGATGATTATGGACGTAAAGGAGGGGTATTTTACAGAGGATTCAGGTAGAGAAATTATCAGGCAATCAAAAGGACTGTTTGAATATACTCGGAAGCATGAGAATAAATGATACTGATTCACAAAATAGATAGGAGATATTAAAATGAAACCATTTCTTACGATAGCAATGCCACACAAAGACGTTCTTTCAGGGGTGCCTACTTTTGATATTTTTGCTGCGGATTTATGGAATGTCCACCAGAAAAGAGGGCCCTCTGAATATTGTAATGCGGAACTTTTTTTCCAAAAAACCTATCTTACCGATGGGCTACAAAACCTGCTTTCCAACGCTGAAAAACGATTAAAAGGGAAAGGCGGCGACTCCGTTATACAGCTCCAGACCCCTTTTGGCGGAGGCAAAACTCACTCTCTTATAGCTTTATACCACAAAACCAAAGAATGGAAATCAAAAGTAGTAGTTCTGGATGGAGTATCACTAAACCCTCAAGAAAAAACACTGTGGGAAGAGATAGAAGAACAACTGACAGGGAAGGTAGATAAGCTGAAAGGTAAAAGCGCTCCGGGAAAAGAAAGGATTTACAATCTTTTGAAAGAATCGGCACCCGTGCTCATCCTGATGGATGAAGTTTTAACATATCAGACTAAATCTGCAACTGTAAAAGTCGGAGAGTCTACTCTTGCCGCTCAGAACCTTGCCTTTCTTCAGGAACTCACACAGGCAGTCAGTACGCTTGGCAACTGTTTACTTGTCATGACATTACCTGCCAGCCGATTAGAGCATTACGATGAATCGGCAGAACGATTATTCCAGCAATTACAAAAAGTAGTAGGCAGAATTGAAAAAGTATATGAGCCTGTCGGTGATGAAGAAATATCTTGTGTTATAAACAGGCGACTTTTCTCCGCTATTGAAGCAAGAGAGGCCAAAAAGAATATTGATAAATTTCTTTCTTACGCAGATAAAGAAAAAATCCTGCCTGAAGGTATGGAAAAATCAGTTTATCGGGAAAGGTTTTGTAAAAGTTTTCCCTTCCAACCTGAAGTAATAGATGTGCTTTACCATAGATGGGGTAGTTTCCCGAAATTCCAAAGAACAAGGGGGGTATTACGGCTTTTATCTCTCATAGTACATGCATTAAGAAATAGCAAAGCCCCCTTTATACGGTTGTCAGATTTTGATATGAAAAATACTGATATAAGAGGAGAATTTATTAACCAGATTGGTTCCGAGTACAGTGGAGTTGTTTCTGCTGATATAACCTCGCATAACTCCGGTTCATCTAAAATAGACAGATATCTTGAAGATACTACATACGGACCTTATTCATTTGGAACTAAATCTGCAATAACGATATTTCTATATTCTTTTTCAGGTGGTCATGAGAAAGGCGTGTCATTAAAAGAAATAAAACTTTCTGTTGCCGATACTTCATTCCCCACAAGTATAATTACAGAAGCAGTATCAAAACTAAAGGATGAGGCACTGTTATTCTTACAACATGACGCGGGTAAGTATTTCTTTACCAGTGAGCCTAATCTCAACAGTTTGCACTTAAGAAAAATGGAAAACGTAGAAGATACTGTTGTTAGAGAAATACAAAAAGACCTTATTCGTAAGAACATATCAGATGAACACTTCCAAATATTCTTGAATCCCCGGAATCCAAAGGATGTTCCTGATACACAGGAAATAAAGCTTGTAGTTTTCAGCAATGGTGGTAATGATAACCAGAAAAGATGTAGGCAGTTTATCGACAACTATGGTCAACAACCGCGTGTCAACAGAAATACACTTGTTTTTCTCTGTCCAAAAGAAGACGAACTACCCATACTTGAAAAAACTATCCGAGAATATTATGCATGGGATATTATTGAAAGGGAAGAAACAAAACTGCTTAATGACCAGCAGAAAAAAGAGGTAAAAGATAAAAAGAAAGAAAAATCTGAATATATGATAGAGAGTTTGAGAAATCTTTATAGTATTGTATATCTCCCCGCAGCAAATAATAGCCTGAAAGAAACCGATTTGGGCAGATATACATACGGGAAGCAAATGTCTTTGGATAATGAGGTTTACCAGCGTTTAACCAATGACGGCGAAATACTGGAAAAAATTGCGCCTCTTATATTAAAAGAACGATATCTTAAAAACGATAAGGATTTTATTGAAACAAAAAAACTTTATCAGGCGTTTATTAGCACTCCTGGAGAAATGCGTTTAATCAATGAAGATGTCTTAAAGAATGCAATAAGATATGGCGTAAAAGAAGGGTTATTTGGGATAGGGGAACTTGAAAACGGTAAACCTGTATGCAGATATTTTAAGCAGGAAATAGAATCCATATTACCCAGCGGCATGTTATGTGAAGGAGAAATTCTGATAAAAGAATCTATCTGTATTGAACAGAAGAAATATCCGGAAGAGGAAGAAACAAAAGGAACTACTCCTATAAAAGGCGAGTCTGAAACAACGAAGGAAGGACAAGAAAAAGGAAAACCACAGGATAAAAAATACTCAAAAGTTACGCTTAAACTTACCATTCCGCCAAGTGAACTTTCTAAATTAGCAAGTACTGTTCTTTATCTCAGCAAACTTTTCAAAGAACTGGATATAAAAATTGACATTGCAGCCAAAGATGGTGAGATTTCTATCAGTGACTACGAAGACAAAATAAAAGAAGCTTTTATGCAATCCAATATTGAAATCGATGATGAAACCTTGCAATAACCATGAATAATGGTTTAGAAAAAAATTCTTAAAAATCGGCAGACGATTACAAATATCTTTGTTTAAAAAAACTATAATTTTATGAAAGAAAAATTAGAGCCAGGAAAATTAAAAGTTGAAAAACTTTATTTGTCAGGATATAGATTGTTTTGGGGCAACAATTTTATTACAATAAAAGATTTTGAAACCGAAGCATCTAAGTTTTTTGAATACTATCCATATTCAGAAATGCTTCTTCCCAAAATAAGTTTTATTAAGCGGCTTAGTCGCTTTTACATTCAAAAAAAAGATAAACTAAAAATTTTTGCTGATGAACTAAAAAATGATGAAGAATTTGAGGATGTGAAATTTGAAAAAACATATTCAATCCTTGGATTGCCTTACGTTGTAAAATACAAAATTAAAAAAAGTAATATTGAAATTCAATTCGATGGGATACTCTTCATATCAACTTTATTGCTACAGGAAAAAGAAACTCCAATAGAATTACCTAAATTATTAGAATATGTTGACGAGAATCCTCCCGAAAATCTATGGGGCGAAGAAATTGGAGGTACTCATAGACAGAAATTTATAAATGAAATAGCGCCATTTCCCAAAAGGTACTATATTGCTGAAATAAATTATAGTATGCATGCTTCTAATGAGACAAAACGTTTTATATTAAGAATGCCTCTATTGGATAAAAGAATTATGAGAGTTACATATCCAACCGGAGAAGCAGAAAAAGGACAAAAGTATGATTTGTATATCGGCTCTTATGAGCATATTGCGAAAGTGATAGCACAAGATTTTGAAAGCCTTTTTTATTTGAAAAAAGTTATAAATGAGAATTTAGGAAATATACATAGAGACATATTAGATATCAAAAACAAAATAAGTGATATATACTATAGCAAACTTACTTCTCTATTTGGATGGTTTAATCCTAAAAAATGGTGGGAACCAATAAAAGCATGGAAAAATTTACAAGCAGGTTTTCAGGTAACAACAAAATTTGTGTTAAAATCATCCCTTTATAAAGAAGCTCTAAACGTTTATAAAGATTTATTACAAAGAGGAGTTGCATATTATTCTATTCCTTTTCAAAATAATATGGCTCAAAATCAAACATCCGCTCCTTACACTGTAGATAGAAAAGAATGGGAATTAGAATATGACCCCTCTTACAGTAATTTTCACAAGGTTCCCGATATATTATTAACTCGTTTGAATTTTTTAGAAACATTAGCAAAAAAAGTATATGACATAACGCAACGCAACATGTATATTCTTCAGATGCAAATTAGCATATCTTCTATGATACTTGTTTTTTACGGAATATTAATAACTGCATTTTTAAGCTCAGGTATACTCTTCTTAAAATGTATAGGCTTTCTGGTTTTGTTAATTTTTCTCTTATGTCTTTCAATTTTTGCAAAGAAAAATGACTGAGGATTTTTTGATATCAATTGCAGGTCTACGTTCAGAGGATTTAACAACAGAAGTGTTGTCTTTTATTTTAAAAGAAGAAGCTTATAAACCGTTTCAGAAATTGTTTTTCTCTTTTCTATTAGAAAAATATCACGACGATTTTTTTCGCGCACCTCTCTTAATTGATACAAGAAAAATATACAGCAATGGCACACCTGATTTAATTATTGATAACCAAAAAGATACTGTAATATTGATAGAGAATAAATTTTATGCAAACTTATCAGGTGCCAACCAGATTTCAAGGTATAAAGCAATACTGGTTAATGATTATGAAACTTTTGTCAATAAATACCTAATTTTACTTATAGTGAAGCATAGAAAATGTTTTTATGAGGAAGAAATTATAAAAGATTTTTCCTCCTCAGGTACGCCTATAAAAACTATTGAAGAGTTACAGGATTATTTGAAGGTAGAGTATAAAATAAACTTTAAATTCCTTTTTTGGCAGGATATCTTAGAATTGTTCAATTGTGAGGATATAATTATAAAATCACTACAGAAATATATTAGCCACTATTTTATAGGGGAGGTGGAATTCATGAAACAAGAGATAGCAATTCTTAAAAACCCTGCTTTTATTACAGCATATAAAAAAATATTTGGTCAAATTAACTGGATAAGAGAGAAAATTCACACAGGGGAATATGATGTATGGAAAACAAAAGCCAGTCAATCTATAAACTTTTATGGTTTCACTATTCAATTACAGAATTGCTCTGTCTGGTTTGGATATTCGTTGTTAACTTGGACTGAAGAGCCAACTAAAAGCCCTATAATATTACAATTCAGAAGAGAATGGTATACAGATATAATAAATGATAAAGCTGCATTTGATAAAAAGTTATTATCACTTTTTCAAGAAGAGCATAAAGAATTGGAATTTATTAAATTCTATACTCTTGAAATTTTTTCAGATACCGAAAAAATAATACAACAATTAAATAGCGACTTAAAATTTATGTCAAGCTTAGTTTGATAAGACCATATCTCTGATGAGAATAGTTTAAAGATGGTGGAAATAGAAATGAAAACGGAAAAAAGAGATGTTATGGTGGAGTGTGTGAGGGGAGATATTACAGCGCAGTAGGGGTTTGATGCGGTTGTGAATGCTGCCAATGCACAGTTGGTACCCGGAGGATGAGTTGCCGAGGCGATACACAGGAAAGCAGGACCGCAACTGTATGGGAAGTGTAAACCGTTAGCACCAATAAGGACAGGGGATGCGGTTGCCACCAAAGGGTATAACCTGCCTAATCCATATGTTATTCACACACTGGGTCCTGTATATTATAGAGATAAGAATCCTGCGGAAAAACTTGTGCTATGTTACAGGACCTGCCTGAAGGTGGCAGAAGAAAATTACCTGTCATCCATTGCTTTTTGTGCCATATCCACTGGAGCTTTCGGATCTCCAATAGAAGAGAGTGCAGAGGTGGCGTTAAAGACGGTGCTTGGCGAGCTGCTCAATTTGAAATCAGAAAGAGAATCAGGTTTGTGATTTACGATGAGGCAACACTATCAATTTTTCAAAAACTATGAGTATTGATGAATTACAAAAATAGTCTAATAATACAATTCTGGAAATTTATGAGCAAGTTGAGCATCTGCAGGTATGGGAGAAAAAGCATTCGATAGGAAATTAACTTCAAAACAATTCAAAGAGCACAAAAAAAGATATTTTAAGTTGAATTCAAAAAAGTGAAAAGAAAAAAAACAAAAGTATTGAAAATCAGTAGGAACCGTAAAGGAGAACATAAACTGATAATCTGTTTGTTCATTTTCTTTATAGTTTGTAGTTTTTTAAGGTTTTTTATATTTAAAAAAATCTATCACCAGTGTTAGTTTTAATGTTGTTAGTAACCTAATTTCCCGTCGTTTTTATAACCATGAAGATTGAAATCCTTTTATAATCAATATTTTTATTTAATCCGTAACTTTGCAAGTTTTAAGTAATATGCAAATTTAATTTCTCAATTATTTTTCGTGTCGGTTTTGGTATTTCCAAATCAATCCAGTGATTTGATATTTTTACTTTACGGATTTTG
>JALNXB010000018.1 GCA_023230585.1 bacterium | reverse complement strand
TCCCGTAAGCGAAATCCTAAAAGCGCCTGTGTCAGACACCTAAGTACTACGGAGGAACCGAGAAGCTCCGTAGGAATCCGGGAGGACCACCTCCTAAGGCTAAATACAAGGTTTTGACCGATAGTGTACAAGTACCGTGAGGGAAAGGTGAAAAGAACCCCGGAAGGGGAGTGAAATAGAACCTGAAACTGTATGCCTACAAGCAGTCGGAGTCCCGTTCTACGGGATGACGGCGTGCCTATTGAAGAATGAGCCGGCGAGTTATTGACTGTAGCAAGGTTAACCTGTTAAGCAGGGAAGCCGTAGCGAAAGCGAGTGGTCTGAATAGGGCCCATTAGTTGCAGTTAGTAGACCCGAAACTGAGCGATCAACCCATGACCAGGGTGAGTTTGCTGTAAAAAGCGAAGGAGGCCCGAACCTGTGATTGTTGCAAAAATCTTGGATGAGTTGTGGGTAGGAGTGAAAGGCTAATCAAGCTCAGTTATTGCTGGTTCTCCTCGAAATGACTTTAGGGTCAGCCTCACTATATAGAATAACGGGGGTAGAGCACTGATAGGGCAAGGTTCCGTAAAGGGGCTAAGTTCTTTCAAACTCCGAATACCGTTATTTGTTCAGTGGGAGTGAGACTATGGGGGCTAAGCTCCATAGTCAAAAGGGATTCAGCCCAGACCATCAGCTAAGGTCCCTGAGTCCAGGCTAAGTGTTAAAGGATGTTGGGTTACACAGACAACCAGGAGGTTGGCTTAGAAGCAGCCACCCTTTAAAGATAGCGTAACAGCTCACTGGTCGATGTGATTCTGCGCCGACAATTTAACGGGGCTAAAGCCTGGCACCGAAGCTATGGCTTGTCATTAGCAAATGCGAAGACAAGGGTAGAGGAGCATTCCCGGGCAACGAAGCTCGTCTGTAAGGACGGGTGCAGCTACGGGAAGAGAGAATGTCGGCATAAGTAGCGAAAATCCCGATGAGAATTCGGGACGCCTAAAACCTAAGGTTTCCTGGGGAAGGTTCGTCCGCCCAGGGTTAGGCGGGTGCTAAGTCGAGGCCGAAAGGCGTAGGCGATGCACAGCTGGTTAATATTCCAGCCCCACCAAATACGCGTTATTATCGATGGGGGGACGGAGTAGAATAGGTCATCCGGTGATTGGTTGTACCGGTTCAACCCAAAGCATCTGCTTGTAGCAAATCTATGAGCAACAAAGGTGTGATGGGGAGTACGAACTCAAACGCAAGTGCGAGTGAAGTGATCGAGTTTTGCTTCCAAGAAAAGCCTCTAAGAGAGTTTATTTGGTGCCCGTACCGCAAACCGACACAGGTAGGTTAGGAGAGCATCCTAAGGCGCGCGAGAGAACCCTCGCTAAGGAACTCGGCAATTTAACCCCGTAACTTCGGAAGAAGGGGTACCCTACTAGGGTGACGTTATTTATAATGTTGCTCGAAAGGGTCGCAGTGAAATGGCTTCCGCGACTGTTTATCAAAAACACAGGGCTCTGCAAACTCGTAAGAGTACGTATAGGGCCTGACAAGTGCCCGGTGCCGGAAGGTTAAGAGGAGATGTCATCCATCTTCGGATGGGGCAGCATTGAATCCAAGCCCTGGCAAACGGCGGCCGTAACTATAACGGTCCTAAGGTAGCGAAATTCCTTGTCGGGTAAGTTCCGACCCGCACGAATCTTGTAACGATGGAAGCGCTGTCTCGGCGAGGGGCTCGGCGAATTTGTGATACCCGCGAAGACGCGGGTTACCCGCGGCTAGACGGTAAGACCCCGGAACCTTTACTGCAACTTGTCATTGAATTTCCAAATACTATGCGTAGGATAGGTGGGAGGCTGTGAAGCTCGAACTCCGGTTTGAGTGGAGCCGACGGTGAAATACCACTCTTATTATTTTGAAATCCTAACCTGAGTCTGTGAATCCAGACCAGGGACAGTGATAGGTGGGCAGTTTGACTGGGGCGGTTGCCTCCTAAAATGTAACGGAGGCGCCCAAAGGTTTCCTCAGGCTGTTTGGCAATCAGCCTTCGAGTGTAAAGGCATAAGGAAGCCTGACTGTGAGACTGACAGGTCGAGCAGAGACGAAAGTCGGGCTTAATGATCCGGTGGTCCCGTGTGGAAGGGCCATCGCTCAACGGATAAAAGGTACTCCGGGGATAACAGGCTGATCTTGCCCAAGAGTTCATATCGACGGCAAGGTTTGGCACCTCGATGTCGGCTCATCGCATCCTGGGGCTGGAGAAGGTCCCAAGGGTTGGTCTGTTCGCCCATTAAAGCGGTACGTGAGCTGGGTTCAGAACGTCGTAAGACAGTTCGGTCTCTATCTGCCGTGGGCGCAGGAAGCTTGAAGGGGAGCTGACCCTAGTACGAGAGGACCGGGTCGGACGAACCACTAGTGTACCAGTTATCCCGCCAGGGGTAATTGCTGGGTAGCTATGTTCGGAAGGGATAACCGCTGAAAGCATCTAAGTGGGAAGCCCCCCCCAAGATTAGGCTTCCCTCTGCTATGAGAGTAGCAGACTGAAGACCCCATGCAGACTACATGGTTGATAGGCTCCAAGTGTAAGGCCCGTAAGGGTTTAAGCGGAGGAGTACTAATCGGTCGTGAGGCTTAACCATAAATTATTTAAAAAGGCAGGGAGTAATCCCTGCCTTTTTTTTTGTCTTCAATTTTTTTGGAAAGTTGGTGAAGCCTTCCCTCTTGCCTCTCCTCTGGGGTAGAGGATGTAAGGTGAGGGTTTATCCCGACAGTTGCTCTGAGGGAGAACTTTTGTGTTTTTTGCCTTTGTTTGTCATTGCGAAGAGTGCTATTTACGACATGGCAATCTCAGTATTTATCCTTAAATTCCTTCTACTCGCCACAATTTGTCATCCTGAACTTGTTCCAGGATCTCTCACTTAATCCACGCTGGTAGTAAGAAAAGCGAGATTCCGGATAAGTCCTGAACGACAAGCAGGGGGTAACCTCATCCCTTTAACCTCTCTGCAAACCCCTAAGGACTCACGAAGGCTTTTTTGATGTTAGAATCTTATAGTTTCTTTTAAATAAGATTATTTTTTCCTAAATACTTTTAGCATCTTTTTTGCTGTATCATAAGCTAACTCCATATCTGGTAGAACAAGGTTTGGTTCTCTTGAGAAAGGAACCATCTCTACTGTTATAGGACCTTTATATCCGATTTTTATAAGAGATTTTTTTACTGCTTCATAGTCCAAATCACCTTCCAATAAATCGTCGCCAAAGCAACTAAGCCCGCCAGCAAAATTCTTTCTTTTGAAATTTTTAATATGTACAGCTAAAATACGTTTCCCAAGTATCTCTATCCAATGTTGAGGAAACCCGTTAATAATACAGTTCCCTGCATCAAAGTAAGAGCCCACATAACTGCTTTTAAACTGGTCTATAAACAATTTTAAAGCCATAGGGTCTGTTAAGAAACCATTCCAGACATTTTCTATACCAATCTTTATTCCTGAATCTTTTGCATAAGGTATTGCCTCTTTTACACCTTTGATAGAATTTTCCCAAACTGTTTTATAGGGAACAATAGGTTGTTTTTCATCCCAGGGTACCCAAACAGAACCGGGAACAACAAGACATACTTTTGCCCCAATAAGAGAGGAGTCGTTAAAATATCTTTTGCTGAATTCGAGGGCTTTTTTTCTTTTAGATTTTAAAGTTGAAGCAAGCGGAGTGTGCATATAAAAATCAGTTCCACATGTTGCAATCTTTATATTTAGGTCTTTTGCAATCTTTGCAACCTCTTTACAACGTTTTTCTGTAATGCCAGGGGCAAATTCGCCTGCACCGTAGGTTAATTCTAATCCGTCTAACCCCATTTTTTTGATTTCTTGGAGTGCTTTCTCCAAAGGTGTTTCAGCGTGAAACCCACCTATTGTCCAGTAATTCATCTGCAAAACATTTTTCATAATTTCCTCCTATTGGTTAAAATCGTTCTGCCAAACTTGGCTAAGCGTTAAACGGCTTGCAAGACGGAATGGGGGGATATTAACAAAAGGTTCAAGCCTTTTATTCTTCTACTTGCCCATTTCATCGCCCGAACGCCCAATTTTGTCATCCTGAACTTGTTTCAGGATCTCTAATGTAGCCCACACTGGTAGCAAGAAAAACGAGATTCCGGATCAAGTCCTCGGGAGTGCTCGGTATAAATCCGGAATGACATGCAAGGGGAAGTTTCCGCCTTTATATTTAAGAGCATTGTTTTTTGACACAATCATTAAAATGCTTCTGTTAAATTTGTGTTGTATTTTAACTCATATATATACTATAAACAAAATTATGTTTTTACGAACGGGGATGAAATTTTTTATAAATACTTTTTATATGTTTCTTGCTTATATGTGTATATATTTCTGTGGTTGCTAAGGATTTATGCCCAAGAAGTTCCTGTACTATTCTAATATCAAGGCCTGCTTCAAGAAGATGTGTAGCAAAAGAGTGTCTATATGTGTGAGGGGAAACGTTTTTATCTGTAATGTTTAATGTTTTAATTATCTTCCAGATTGTTTGCCTTGAAATCTTTTTTCCTCTATTGTTTATAAATAGATAAGAGGAAACTCCTGCGTTTTTCTTTTGAGCTCTTTCTGTTAGGTACTCTTTTATTGCTTTGGTAGAATTGGGATTTAAGAATGCTATCCTCTCTCTGTCACCTTTCCCTCTTATTTTTACTGTATTGTTGTCAAAAGAGATATCCTCAAGTTTTATTTCTACTATCTCTGAAACCCTTAATCCAGCACCATAAAGAAGTTCTAAAATTGCTATATCTCGTTTTGCAAATTTTTTTAAATAAGCTATATTTATTGTTGTTGTTATCTCTTCTTGGCTTAGAATATCTGGAAGTTGTCTTTCTATTTTTGGTGACTCTATTAAAAAATAAGGTTTTTTTAAAAACCTATGACCTATCAAAAATTTATAAAAATTTCTTATTGTAGAAAGTGTTCTTATGATAGTTGAAGAAGAAAGGTTCTTCTTTTTTAAAAAAACGATAAATAGTGTAATAACTTCGTTATCTGCTTTTCTGAAAGACAAATTTTCTGTTTTTAAGAAATTTGTAAATTTATTAATATCAGAAGTATAAGATTTGAGGGTGTTTTTTGAAAGATTCCTTTCAACCTGTAGGTGTTGAAAAAATATCTCTATTAAATGTTTTAAATCTTCTTTCTGTTTCATTTTTCTTTTTTAAAACCGTTTTTTACCACCGTCTCTTCAAAAGTTGTTTCATCAAGAATATTTATATTAAGTTTTTCAGCTTTCTGTAATTTAGAACCTGGATCTGTTCCTACGATAAGATAATCTGTTTTACCAGATAAAGAACTTGAAACATTACCACCATTTTTTCTTATAAATTCGTTTATTCCTGTTCTTGTATAGTTCTTTAGGGTGCCTGTAACCACAAAAGTTAAACCGTCTAAAACCTTGTCCAAAGATATCTCTTCATCTTCTATGGTAGTGTTTACACCTGCTTTTTGCAGTTTTTTTAGAACCATTATATTTTCATTTAGACTAAAAAAGTTTAAGACACTTTCAGCTGTCACCTGACCTATTTCAAATATTGAAGATAATGTCTCAAAATCAGTTTTTGCTAGCACTTCTAATGAATGGAATTTTTCTGAAAGTATTATACTTGCACGTTCACCAATGTGTCTTATCCCTAAAGCTAAAATAAGACGAGATAACGGTCTTTTTTTACTCTTTTCTATACCTTCTAAAAGGTTATTTACCGATTTTTCAGCCATACCATCAATCTGTAACAAATCTTCTTTTTTGAGAAAATATATGTCACCATAGTCAGATAAAAAACCTTTATCTACCAGTATATTAACCCATTGTTCTCCAAGTCCTTCTATATCCATACATTTTCTGGATGCAAAATATATTATTCTCTCCTTAATCTGAGCAGGGCATCTTATGTTGGGGCATCTAATAGCTACCTCTTTTGTTTCATTTATTACAGGAGTTTCACATACAGGGCAGACTGTAGGCACAACTATTGTTGTTTCTTGCCCTGTTCTTAGTTCTGGAATATTTTTTACAATTTTGGGGATTATCTCGCCACCTTTTTCAATCAAAACTGTGTCTCCAATTTTAAGGGAAAGTCGTTCGATTTCATCAAAGTTGTGTAGACTTGCTCTTGCTACGGTTGACCCTCCAACTGTAACAGGAGACAATATCGCAACAGGGGTAAGAGTGCCAGTTCGACCAACCTGAACTATAATCTCATTTAAAGTGGTTGTAACTTGTTCAGCAGGAAATTTGTAAGCAACAGCCCATCTTGGAAATTTAGAAGTTGTTCCGAGCATTCTTTGTAAATCAAGTGAATTGACTTTAATAACCATCCCGTCAATATTGTATGGAAGTAGATTTTTTTTATCTTGCCACCGATTGCAGAACTCTATTACATCAGATATATTTTCGGATAGCCAGTTGTTTGGGTTAACTGGGAATCCTATCTCTTTTATAAATTTAAGAGTCTCCCAGTGTGTAGAGTGTTTCTGCTCGGTAAAAGATTGATATACAAACAACTGTAAATTTCTCTCTGCAACTATTTTTGTATCAAGCATCTTTAGTGAACCAGAGGTTGCGTTACGTGGGTTTGCAAAGAGAGGGACTCCCTCTTTCTTCTTCTCCTTATTAAGCCTTGAGAAATCGTCCTTTCTCATATAAATTTCGCCTCTTAATTCTATTGGTTTCTGGTAATCAATAACAAGTGGCAGAGTTTTGATTGTTCTGATGTTTTCTGTAATATCGTCTCCTCTTTGGCCGTCACCTCTACTAACACCTTTAGTTAGTTTTCCGTTTTCATATATAAGAGAAATTGCTACTCCGTCATATTTTAGTTCAACAACATATTGTATATCAGAAGAGGTGTTGATAGATTTTTTTAATCTATTATCAAAAGAGGTAAGATCTTCTCTTGAGTAAGTGTTCTCTATACTAAGCATAGGTATTTGGTGCTCAACCGTTTCAAAACCCTTTTGTACTGTTCCACCGACTTTTAATGTAGGTGAATCTTCGTTTTGTAATTCAGGGTGTTCTAATTCAAGATTTACAAGTTGTTTATAAAGTAAGTCGTATTCAGTGTCACTAATAACAGGATTATTCTCCACATAATACATATAATTATGGTAGGATATAAGTTTTACAAGTTCATCGAGCTGTTCTTTTATTTTTCTTTTCATAGTATATTATTAATTATATCAGTTTTAGAGATAAAAGAGAATAGATACTAATAAAGTTGATAAAAATTATGTTATAGATTACAATTTTATTAACGCAAAACTTGTTAAAAGGAGGCAATTATGTTCTGTCGAAAATGTGACTCTGAAACAGATGTAAAAGATGGCAAGTGTGTAAAATGTGGTACTAAATTATCTGGTTCATCAGGGGGAAAGATTGGCTTATAGCGTTACTTCTTTCTATTCTTTTGGGAGAACTTGGGGTAGATAGGTTTTATATGGGGTATATTGGGTTGGGTATACTTAAACTTTTAACACTTGGCGGTTTCGGTGTATGGTGGCTTATAGATATTATTCTTATAGCTACTGGAAAATTGACAGACGCAGAAGGCAATCAACTTGTTAAATAATTGCAAAAAGTTCAATTGCTTCTGTTGTTTTTAGTTCTAATTACAGTACCTTTTTTTATTGTCAAAATTCTTGCTTTTAAAAATCTATTTGTTTGTATATGAATATATTTGGTAGAAGTTGTTGTGGTGCGGAATAATAAAGATATTAATATATACGTTTTAAGGAAATTTTAAAATGGACAAATTGAGTATTGAAACAAAAAAAAGGAACGATTTTGTAGAGATAACTGAACAATTATCAGGTTTTATTAAACACTCTGGAATAGAAGACGGAATTCTTTATGTGTATGTGCCTCACACAACTTGCGGGATCACTATTAACGAAAATGCTGACCCTTCTGTTGAGGTGGATATTTTGAACTATCTTAAAGAAGTTATACCTGAAAACGGAAGATATTCTCATAGAGAAGGTAATTCTGATGCTCATATAAAATCTGTTTTAGTAGGTAACAGTATAACAGTTTTTATTGAAAACGGGTTTCTGATGTTAGGCACCTGGCAAGGTATATTTCTTTGTGAATTCGATGGACCAAGAAGACGAGAAGTCTGGCTTAAAATATGTAAAACTGCGTAAATGTTAAGTTGTAATCCAATTTAAACTATAAAAGTAGTACAAATTATAACCCCGTATAATAAAAGCGAGGTAAAGGAGACGTTATGTTGTTAAAAGGTATAGCGGTTTGTTTTGTTACAGCAGCAATTTCTCTCTGTGGAGCAGAAAAGAAAGGGAAAGAAGAGGTATTTGCAGTATTTGAAACAAATAAAGGAAATATTACCTGTCTTCTTTATCCAGATGTTGCTCCTAAAACGGTTGAGAATTTTATAGGGTTGGCAGAAGGAAGTAAAGAGTGGACAGACCCTGTATCTAAACAAAAAGTAAAGAAACCATTATATAACGGAACGATTTTCCATAGAGTTATACCAAACTTTATGATTCAAGGAGGAGATCCTCTTGGCAGAGGGTTTGGTGGACCTGGCTACACTTTTGGAGATGAGTTTTCGCCTAAATTAAAGTTTGATAAGCCTGGTCGGTTGGCTATGGCTAACAGCGGTCCTAACACAAACGGGTCTCAGTTTTTTATTACAGTAGTTGAAACTTCTTGGTTGAACAATAAGCATACTATTTTTGGGCAGGTGACCGAAGGACAAAAAATAGTTGATGCGATAACCAAAGTGAAGCGGAATCAAATGGATAAACCTCTGGAACCTGTTATTCTTAAGAGTGTAAAGATAATACGCAAACCAAAATAATTTATCAAATATGAGTTCTGAAAAACAATCTATCTGGTGGCTTGTAGGTGCGAATTTAGTTTACTCGTTGATGGCTTTTTTAGTTAGATATGCGTCTTATATAGATTCGTTTAAAGTAACTTTGTTTAGGTTTGCTATAGGTATGGCTATACTTGGAACTCTTGCTATTACAAAAAAGATAACCCTTGAGTTCACAAAATCTTTTATCCTGATACTAAGAGGGTTGTTTGGTGGTGTGGCTGTTTTTGTTTATTATTGGTCGATATTGAATATTGGATTAGCAAGGGGAACGATGATAAGCAATTCGTCAACTATTTTTGCTACCATTATAGGTATTTTTGTTTTAAAGGAAAGTGTTTCTTTTTTAAAAATGTTTTTCATTTTCCTTACTTTATACGGATTATATCTTATGGTGGGTTCTGGTGCTGTAGGTGCTGTCAATATTAAAGAAGGGATTGCTATTTTGGGTGCTGTTATTTCAGGTGCAGCGAATGTTATAATAAAAAAAGCAAGAGAAACAGAGTCAACTCATAGTGTTTTTTTCTCTCAATGTGTTATAGGTTTTTGGCTTGTACTTATACCAGCAAATCTTATACCTATTAAGATGAATATAGGAGGTGGCTTTATTTTGCTAGCCATAGGTGTTACTGCAGCGGTTGGTCAATTAATGACAACTTATGCCTACAAATTTAACACTGTAGCTACAGCTTCTTTAATATCCACGTTGCATCCAGTCTTTAATCTTGTTATAGGGTTAACTATATTTAATGAACCTTTTACTTCTAAAAGTTTTATAGGTATGGTGATTGTTCTTGTTTCATGTTATATGGTTGTTATGTCAGAAGATTATACAAAAAAAATACATAAATTTATAGATAAAAAAGCAAAAGAATTAATAATAAAACAGGGGAAAAAATAGAGGAGCGAAAGATGTCAGAATGTATGATTTTTGACAGTTGGACTATGTATGGTCCTGGACCAGGTAAAGATCCAGATGAAAGATGGAAATTGGAACATCTTTTGGAAGATATAGATTTTTACGGTATAACAGGAGCCTTGGTAAGACATCAACAAGGATACCATTATGACCCTATGTTTGTTAATAGGATGCTCGTTAAAGAGATTTCTGCGTATAGAAAGCGCCTATTCCCTTGTTGGATTGTTTTGCCTCATCAGGCAGGAGATTTCCCTAAGCCTAAAGAACTCCAAAAAATGATGGAAGGAGAAGACGTAAAAGCAGTGTGGATGTCCCCTGCAAAACAAGGATATCCAATTAATAAGGACGTTCTTGGGCATCTTGCTGACTATTTAAATGAAAAGAAGATACCTATTCTTTTGAGTATACAAAATATTGTGGCTACCTACGAAAACCTTGTAACGTTTTGTAATATTTTTAATAATTGTCCAGTAATTTTTGGAGATGCAAGATGGGTTAACACATGGAGGTTGATGACGGCTGTAATGGATAGTTGCCCAAACACTTTTCTTGAGTTTCATAGGTTTCAAGGCAACCGTGCGGTGGAGTTGTTTAGTGAAAGGTATGGAATAGAGAGGTTGCTTTTTGGTTCGGGTTTACTTAAATCTTCTGGTGGTTCTGCAAGAGGTTTTGTTGATTTTACTTTACTTGATAAGGATAAAATAGATAAGTTTGCAGGAGAAAACCTTGCAAGGTTGTTGAACCAATCTCCTAAAATATCTCCAAAGGCGCCTGAGTCCAAAGATGTAATAGTAGAAACTGTTAGCAACAAAAAACCTGTACCTGTACCTGTTTTTGATGCTCATTGTCATATCTTGCATAAAGGATTAAACGGTATTGGTTCTACTTACCTTATGCCAGAAGGAGATATAGATGGCGTATTGAAAATTAATAGACATATAGGGGTAGATTTAACCGCTGTTATGTCGTGGATAGCACCTGTTGGAGGGTGGATAGAAGAAGGGAATAAAGCCGTTGTTGATGCCGTAAAGATTGCACCTGAAGAGATTGTTGGGCTTTCAACTTGTGACCCATTACAACAGAGTTCGGAAGAGATTATTGAAATGTGTAATTATCTGCACCTTAAACTTGGGTTTAGAGGGCTTAAACCTTACAACTTTTGGAATATACCGTACAATGATAAGGAATATCATTCTTACTGGGAGTTTGCAAATAGATACCATTTGTACGGGCTTATGCATATATCAGAAAATGATGTAGGTATAAAAGCAATGAAAGAACTATCAATAAAATACCCAAATGTTACCTTTCTTATTGCACACTCTTGTTCTGATTGGCATTTTGCAAGGTTGGTAGCAGACCTTTTATTGGAACATTCCAATATAATGGCAGAAATTACCATTACTGGAGTACCAAACGGTTTAATTGAATGGTTATGCAACACTGTTGGTTCTGAACGAGTTATTTTTGGTTCAGACTCTTCAATGAGGGATCCGAGACCTCAGTTGGGTTGGGCTATTTATACTCGTTTAAGTTTTGAAGATAAAAAGAAAGTGCTTGCCAAGAATTTTGCTAAAGTTTTAACAAAAGGTAGATTGCTTGAACATAAGTTACCAAAAATTGTTTCACAAGTTATAAATATTGAGTAAATCTCTCACTTTTATTTTCTTAGCGTCATATATGCCTGCCGAAGTTTGCAGTTTAGTGTAAGTAGGTTTCGATATGAAGTGTATATGTTTATGGGCAATCCCCCAATAGGATGTAAAAATACTGAGGGATTGCCCATTATTTAGTAACTGGATGGTATCGTTAAAGTTTACCAAAAATTATTGAAAGAGTTAGTAGTTAAACTCTCTTTTTCCTTTCTCTTGCCCCTTCAAGTTTTGAAGGTAGACCAAATATCTCAAGGAACCCATCAGATGCTTTATGGTCGAACATATCTTTTTCTGTGTATGTAGCAAGGACCTCGCTATAAAGAGAGTATGGAGATTTTCTTCCAACCACTGTACATTGACCTTTATGTAGTTTTACTTTTACTTCACCTGTTACAAATTTTTGGCTTTCATCTACAAAAGAATCAAGACAATCTTTTATATGTGAGAACCATTGTCCAAAATATACAAGCTGTGAGTATCTTTGAGAAATAAGTTTTTTAAATTCAAACAAATCTCTTGAAAATACAAGTTTTTCCAGTTCGCTATGCGCAGAATGAAGTATTACTGCTGCTGGGGCTTCATATATTTCTCTCGATTTTATTCCAACAAGCCTATCTTCAACCATATCTATTCTACCAACACCGTATTTTCCACCAATATCTGTTAGTGTTTCTATCAATTCAAGAGGAGGTATAGTCTTTCCATCGAGCGCAACCGGGATGCCTTTTTCAAATGTTATAACAAAATATTTTGGGGTCGAGGGAGCTTGGTCAGGAGATGATGTTATCTGGTATGCATCTTCTGGTGGTTCATTCCATGGGTCCTCAAGCACACCACATTCTACCGATATTCCCCATAAACTCCAGTCAATACTGTAAGGTTTTGCTTTTGTTACAGATACAGGGATATTATATTTTTTAGCATAGTCCATCTCTTCTTCTCTTGATTTGAATTCCCATTCTCTCAGTGGGGCAATCACTTTAATATCTGGAGCAAGGTATCTTGTTGAAAGTTCAAATCTTACTTGATCATTTCCTTTACCTGTACAACCGTGCGCAAGTGCGTCGGCTTTTTCTTTTAACGCAACTTTTACCATACCGTCAGTAATTAAAGGACGGGTAAGGGATGTTGCTAAAGGATATTTATCCTGATACATCGCCCCCGCTTTAAGTGTAGGGAAAATATAATCTTTAATAAACTCTTCCCTAAGGTCTTCAAAATAGAATTTGCTTGCCCCTGTTGTTAAGGCCTTTTCTTCTAGTTTGACAGGGTCGTCTGTCTGACCTACGTTTGAAGTGTAAGCAATAATTTCTGCGTTATACTTATCTTTCAACCATTGAATAGCAATTGATGTGTCAAGCCCTCCTGAATACGCAAGTACGATTTTCATTTCCTCTGTTCTCCTTTGCTTCAATTAAGTGTAAGAAGCTTAATAATTTAAAGTATACCTTCTTTTTTAAGTCTTTTAACTAAACCCATTCTACCCCAAAAGAGAGCACCAAATCCTGCTGGGATAGAAAGTAGGTTAAGAAGTATTTTAGCTGTTGGGTGTAGAGAAATTGTTGTAAAAAGAAATATTCCTATAAATATAGCAAGTATCCATACCCAAGACGAATCTTGAACCTTATAAAAAATAATTCTACCCAAAAATATGGATGGGAAAACTCTTGAAATATAAATTGCAGAAAGAAAAGAAGTGGTAACAATTAAACCTAAAGGTGCTCCTATGATTGTTATAAAAATTATTGGGATAGCTATTAATGTAGGTATAATTAGAAACAAGCCACTTATAAAAGATTGAATATATTTTTGACCAGATGTATATGTGGTCTGTTTAAAAAGATTTGGGAAGAAGAAAAACATTATCAATACTGGAAATAAGAGGGAGAAAAAAAGATAAAGTTTTTTCAATTTTTCTATGGGAGTTTTTGTTTTTATTCTTTCAGAAAAAGGTTCACTCCAGACAACGTTGCCTTTTATATTGATATGAGACAGGTCTTGTTTTTCGGGTGAATTATACGTAAGGTCACCTTTAATTATTGTGTCTGGTTTAAAAATTATTTCGTTTCCGTATATTTGCATATCATTATATTGTCCGCTTACAGAAATATTTTTGCCCCATAAGGTGGTTTTTGCTCCAACATTCCCTGTTATTTCTATATTTTCGGCACTCGCTTTTAGGTTGTTGGCTACCAGCATATTTAATTGTATATTTTTACCAAAAACTGTCATACTTTTATTACTTATTCCGTTTGCTTCAATAGTGTTACCAATAAGAACGATATCTTGTTCTGCTTTCCCTGTAAAATCAAGTTTTATCCCTACACCTATAAAATCTTTCTTTATATCGGTTTCGGCAAAAATTTTTCTTGCAACACCAACAAACTCTTTTTGAAGGGAGTTGGTTAAAAAAATCTCGTCCCCTAAAGCAATAACTTCTTCATAAAGAGGTTGCTCAATATTGATTTTATCACCAAACAATATTTTTGCGTCAGCAAATTTAAGGCAGGTTAACAAAATGGTTAAACCAACAAATAAAAATATATATCTTCTCATTTGTTTAATTTTATCTGTACAGCAATCTCATCACATCTTGGAAATTTTGGGCAGTTGATACAGTCAACCCAAACTTTGTGAGGAAGTTTGCTTTTTGATATTCTTTCAAACCCCTTTTTTTCAAAAAACTCTGGCACATAGGTTAACGCAAAAACTTTTTCCAATCCAAACTCTCGTGCTTCTTTAAGTAGTGCGTCAATTAATAGTTTACCGTACCCTTTCTTCTTTTGCGAACGGGTAATTGCAATAGACCTTATTTCAGCAAGGTCTTTCCATACTATTTTTAAGGCGCCACAACCTATTGGACGTCCGTTTTTTTCTATTATAGAGAAACATCTAAGTCTTTCATAAATCTGGTTGACCGACAACGCCAGCATAACCCCTTCCTCTGCATAACTGTTTACAAGTTTTTTTATGTAACTACAATCTTTTATTATAGCTTTTCTTATAACTATTTCTGTGTTTTTTGTCATTCTCTTATTCCTTTGCGGGGGTTATATATGTTTTTTTCCCTAATATGTTTAAACGGCCCTCAGATATTATCTTTATAGTTAAAGGGTATATTATATGCTCTTTCTCTTGAATTTTTTGGTGAAGAGTTTCTGGTGTATCGTCATCTAAAACAGGAACAACTGCCTGCATTATAATTGGTCCTGAATCGATTTCATACTCAACAAAATGTGTTGTGCACCCTGTAAATTTAACACCATAATTAAAAGCCTGTTTCCAACTTTCAAGTCCAGGAAAAGCAGGTAGAAGGGAAGGGTGTATATTTACTATTTTATTGGGAAACGTGTCTATAAAATTTGTTTTTAATACCCTCATAAACCCAGCTAAACAAATTAAATCTACATCTTTTTTAGTTAATATTTTTATAAACTCTTCTTCTGAATCAGGCTCTAAAAATGTTTTATATCTGCCAGGGTTGATATACTGGTTATCTATACCAACTTTTTCTGCTATCTTAAGAGCAAACGATTCTTTATTATCGCTTAAAACAACCTTTATATCAATAGGTAATTGTTTATCTTTTATGTAATCTATTATAGCTTGAAGGTTACTTCCTTTTCCTGAAGCCAGCACGCCTATTTTAAACATTTTTTTAGTTCCTGCAATTCTTTTAGAATTATTTTTAAAAAGGTTCTGTTAGACTCTAACAGTCGTTTAGAACTTGGTTTTCTTAATTTTTTCTTAGCTCCTTTAATACTAAAACCGTTACCATATACCAAAGATTTTACACGTTTAATTCTTAATATATCTTTTTCTGTATAAATTCTGTTACCTCTTTTATCTCTCAATGGTTTAATGTGAGCAAACTCTTTCTCCCAATACCTCAAAATATGGGGAGGTACTTCTACTATTTTACTTAACTCTCCAATATAATAGAATTTCTGTTTATCCATTTTCAACAATATAAAATTTTATGTAAGGAAAAACTATTTTTTTTCCCACGGTAACCTAATTCTGTTTTCTTTGCCTTTAAGAATTCTTTTGATGTTTCCCTTATGACTAAACCATATTAGTATAAAAAGCAGTATACCAGCAGAAACGTAAGAAACATCTTTATGGAACAGATAAATAAAAAACGGCAAAGATAAAGACGCTGTTAGTGCGCCAACTGAAACATAGTGAGTTATTATTATAAGAAGAGCCCAGATAACGAAAGAGAAAAGAGCGGCTTTGGGGAACAACCCAATAATAACTCCAAAACTTGTTGAAACCCCTTTACCTCCTTTACCTTTCATAAACAAAGAAAAGTTGTGTCCTAAAACTGGAGCAATACCAATTGCAAGGAGCCATAAAGGAGAAAAATCATAAAAGGTTTTTGCAATAAATACAGGTAAAAAACCTTTCAAAATATCAAGAATTAAAACTCCAATCGCTACAAATCCGCCTGCTACTCTGTAAACGTTTGTAGCTCCAATATTACCACTTCCGTAATTTCTGATATCTTTTTTTGTGAAAATCTTGCATAAGACATACCCAAAAGGTATGCTACCAAATAAATAACCAAAAATTATAAAAAAAAGTTCTTTCATTTGATATTTAAAAGTTCCTGTACTTTCTCAACTGCTGAGGCTGCATCTGGAGCATAAGCGTCTGCGCCTATTTCATCAGCAAAACTTTGAGTAATAGGTGCACCACCAATAATTATTTTGACCTTATCTCTTACTCCTGCCTCTTGGAGTTTGTTTACAACTTCTTTCATAGCCACCATTGTGGTAGTAAGGAGAGCTGACATTCCAATGATATTTATTCCACTTTTGACAGCTTCAACAAATTTTTCAGGCTCAACATCTATCCCTAAATCTTCAACTTCAAAACCTGCTCCTTTCCAGAGCATAACAACAAGGTTTTTACCAATATCGTGTAAATCTCCTTTAACAGTACCTATGGCAACTTTTGCAACAGGTTGTATGCCTGCTTGTATTATCATAGGTTCAAGGATTTCCATACCAGCGTTCATTGCTCTTGCAGCAATAAGAACTTCTGGAACATAAAATTCGTTGTTTTTAAATTTTTTGCCAACTATAAGCATTCCCGCTATCAGTCCATCGCTAAGGATTGTTTGAATATCAATCTTTTCTTGGAGAGCCTTATCAACTAATTCTTTTGTTTTAGGTGCATTACCAGAAATTATATTCTCTTTTAAGAGTTGAAGAATATCTGCCATTTTAAATTCTCCTTTTACATTTTTGTTGGATATTAATATGAGAAAAAAACAATTTTGTTGCTAAAAAATGAAAACATAGTATAATATAGCATGTTTCCCAAAAAATGCAAGTTAAATTTTAATTTGGGCGGTTAGCTCAGTGGCAAGAGCGCTACCCTTACAAGGTAGATGCCGCAGGTTCAAGTCCTGCACCGCCCACTTGTCTTGGTAACCAGCCCCTCCCTTAAGTACTCCTGTAATTCTTAAAAACTTTAAATATAAATTTGCTTTATTTCAAGTTTCCTGCTAAAATTGAAATAAGAACAGGAGTTGTTTCAGTTTATGAAAAACAATAAATTTGTTGCTGGTAGATATAAAAAACATTTTTTTGAAAAAGAATATGAGTACCATTCATTCAGTCCTTCTTTTCTTAATAAGCCGTTTGAATTGGAAGACAATAAAATTGCTCTTCTTTTAGAGGAGGCGTCTCGCCTTCTTGGGGAACTCAATGCCTATTCTCTTTTAGTGCCTGATGTTGATTCATTTATTCAGATATATATTATTAAAGAAGCAACTTTATCAAGCAGAATTGAAGGAACTAAAATAGAAATAGAAGAAGTAGTTTTGCCTAAGGAAGAAATAATTCCGGCAAGTATGGATGGTTGGGAAGAAGTTGAAAATTATGTTAAGGCGGTAAATTATGGAGTTGCAAAACTTGAAAAACTACCTCTTTGCATAAGGTTAGTAAGTGATGTTCATAAGGTTCTTCTTTCTGGAGTCAAAGGGAAAAAGAAACAACCCGGGATAATTAGGGAAAGCCAGAATTGGATTGGGGGCTCGAACATTTCAGACGCTTTTTTTGTTCCACCCTATTATGAAGAACTACCAGAACTTTTAACTGATTTGGAAAAATTCTGGCACAATAAATCTTTAAATATCCCTAATCTTATAAGAATAAGTTTAACTCATTACCAATTTGAAACGATTTATCCGTTTTTAGATGGTAATGGAAGAATGGGGAGGTTACTTATATCTCTTCAACTTATTTACTATGGTTTTTTTAAAAAACCAGCCTTATATATTTCTCATTTTTTTGAAAAAAACAGGGCGTCTTATTATGATTCTTTGAATATGGTACGAGAAGACAACGATATTGAGCAGTGGATAAAATTTTTCTTATCCGGAGTGATTGCTACTTCAAACGAAGGTATTTCTACTTTTAAGGAAATTATCAAACTTAAAGACCAATACGAAAAAAATATACTTGGAATAGGTAGACAAGCACCACTGGCACACAAATTGCTTCTGTTCCTATTTTCTAAACCGGTTGTAAAAGTTAAAGATGTTGAAAAGCAATTAAAGATTGCTTATAATACAGGGGACAGTTTATTAAATAAATTTTGCAAAGTAGGAATACTTAAAGAAATAACTGGTCAATCCAGAAATCGTCTTTTTATGCTATGGGAATATTTGGACCTGTTCAGAAAATAATTTAGTGCCTTATAAAAGGTTTGGATTTTTAACAATAGTCAACGTTTGAAGGCTGATATTGTGTTGCTTTTGAGAAAGAAAAATGGTAAAACAATTAACTGTCAACTATGTGGCTATTTTTTAAATAAATATGGTGGTTTTGGAGGAGGTTAAAGAAGGATGTGGCAAAACCTTAATCATATCTTGAAACCTATTGAATAAACTTACATCTAACTTATTAAAGGGTTAAACTAAAAAAATATAAAAATTGGAGGTCAATAATATGTCAGAAAAAATTGTAGGTATAGATTTAGGAACAAGTAATTCTTCGGCTGCGGTGATGGAAGGTGGTAAAACGGTTATTATACCAAGCGCTGAAGGAACTACTATTGTTGGAGGGAAAGCTTTTCCTTCTTATGTGGCATTTACAAAAGATGGGCAGGTTCTTGTTGGAGAACCTGCAAGAAGACAGGCGTCTGTCAACCCTGAAGGAACTGTTTTTGCAGCAAAAAGAAAAATGGGTACTGACCATAAATATAATATTTACGGAAAATCATATACCCCTGAACAGATATCAGCTTTTATTCTCCAAAAGATAAAAAAAGATATTGAATCTTATCTTGGGCAACCTGTAAAAAAAGCAGTTGTTACTGTTCCTGCATATTTTAACGATAACCAGAGGCAGGCAACAAAAGATGCTGGCACAATAGCAGGTCTTGAAGTTGTAAGGTTGATAAATGAACCAACAGCAGCTTCATTTGCGTTTGGGTTGGATAAGCTTGAAGAGGAACTTAAGATACTTGTTTTTGATTTTGGAGCAGGAACTTTGGATGTAACAGTGATGGATATGATGGCAGGTGTTTTTAAAGTTCTTTCAACTTCAGGCGATACTTTGCTTGGTGGTACAGATATGGATGAGGCGCTTGTTGAATATATTGTAGATGAATTTAAGAAAGAGTCGGGTATAGATGTAAGTAAAGATAAGATGGCTATGCAACGTTTGAGAGAAGCAGCTGAAAAAGCTAAAATTGAACTTTCTTCAACTGTTGAGACAGATATAAGTTTACCTTTCATTACTGCCGACCAGAATGGTCCAAAACATTTACAGATGAAGATAAGAAGAGCAAAACTTGAAGAGTTGATAAGCCCGATTATAGATAAATGTAAAGAACCAGTAAAGAAAGCAATTGAAGACGCAAAACTTAAATCTTCAGATATAGGTAAGGTAATACTTGTTGGTGGACCTACAAGAATACCTATGGTTCAGACGTTTGTTGAAGAGTTGATAGGTATTAAACCAGAGAGAGGGGTTGACCCTATGGAGTGTGTTTCTGTTGGGGCCGCTATACAGGGCGCTATTCTTTCTGGAGATATGAAAGACAAAGATATACTTTTGCTGGATGTTACTCCTTTATCTTTAGGTGTTGAAACACTTGGTGGTGTTTTTACTAAAATTATTGAAAGAAACACAACCATACCAGCTAAGAAAAGTCAGGTTTTCTCAACTGCGGCAGATAATCAACCTTCTGTAGAAATCAATGTTTTGCAGGGGGAAAGGACAATGGCTAAAGATAATCTTAGTTTGGGCAACTTTCAACTTGTAGGTATACCGCCAGCACCAAGAGGACTACCTCAGATAGAGGTTTCTTTTGATATAGATGCAAACGGTATATTGAATGTAGCCGCAAAAGATAAAGGAACAGGTAAAGAACAGTCTATCAAAATAACTGCTTCTAAAAAACTTTCTGAAGATGAAATTGATAGAATGGTTAAAGAATCTGAACAACACGCAGAAGAAGATAAAAAGAACAAAGAGGTTATAGAGGTTGTTAATCAGGCAGATTCTCTTGTATACACAGTCAATAAAACTGTGAACGAGCATAAAGATAAGATTGGGGAAGACGATAAGAAAAACATCCAGGATAAGGTAGATGCCTTAAACAACCTTCTTAAAAATGAAGTTAAAGATGTAGAAGCAATAAAAAAAGGTATGGATGAGTTGCAGGAAGCTTCACATAAGATAGCTCAGTTGATATACCAGCAGTCCCAAGAGGCTCAACAGGAGCAACAGCAACCAACACAAGAAGGTCAACCTCAGCAAGAAGAACCTCAAAGACCTGAAGGTGATAATGTAGTTGACGCAGAATATAAAGAGGTAGATGGTCAAGACGATAAGTAAAATATAAGTATCTTTGAGTAAGCATATAAAAAGCCCGGTAAAACACCGGGCTTTTTTATTTGTGTTGTTTTACCTTTTATCCTTCTGGGCTACTCGGGACAAGACGCCGTTAGGCGCAAGGAAGACCCCCGTCTTTGCCTTCTCCCCTAAGGGGATGTTTGGGGTAGTAAGTCCCCAAGAGTTTGCAAAGAGGTTAATGGGATGAGGTTTATCCGCCGAAGCTTGCATTTTAGCGTAGGTGGAGGAGATTTTGCAACCTAACCAAAAACTAAAGATGTAATGATAAAGACGAGGATTCCCCTTGCATGTCATTCTGGACTTGATCCGGAATCTCGTTTTTACTACTTTTTCATAGATGACAAAATTGGACGATAGTTTGGTTGGGGGAGGAGGTAGAAATATTGTTTTTTTTATATAAAGATGATAAGATTTTAATAGTTTATTAAATGAGTATAAGGTTTATGGATGTACAATATTTTAGAATTTGTATCATAGGAGATAAAAATGAAGGCAGGTTTTGCACAGATAGATATAAGTCCGGATTATTTTCCGATAAGAACTTATTTTGGGCAAGTAGACAATATAATTGACCCTATTTTTGCTCATGCAGCAGTGTTTGATGACGGCATAGAGAAATTTGCTTTTCTCTCTCTGGATATTGTCATTGCTGAATGGGAGTACGTAAATAAAATTAGAGATATTGTAGCGGCTAACACAGATATTCTTCCTTCAAATCTTATGGTGTCTACAACTCATAACCACGCATGTCCCGCGGTGGTTGAGCGTGGACATTTTAAAAAAGAAGAACCTTACATTGAAACAATGATACAGAAAGGGGCTGATGCAGTTATATCCGCTTGGGAGCGAAGAGAACCTGTGGTTTGTGGGGTGGCATCAGGATATGAAGACAGGGTTTCTTACAACAGAAGGTATATAAGACGGGATGGCACTGTTATTACTCAACCTTTAATTACTCCTACAACTGATGAGATACTTTGCTGTGAAGGACCTATTGACCCTGAGGTTGCAACATTATGCGTAAAAAATATGGATGGCAAAATGCTTGGTGTTATTGTTAATTTTTCCGCCCATGCAAATAGAAAAATGGGAAATGTATCTTCTGACTACCCGGGTATTATTTACAAGGATGTGAAAGATAAATATGGGGCGGATTGTGTTTTCCTGTGTGGTGCGTGCGGTAATATAAACAGCGGTCCTGTTGAAAGTACAGGTGCAAATCTGGCTTCAGATGTAAGGAAACTTATAGATAGCATTACGGAATTTGAGGCTGATTGGAAGGTTGTCTCCAGAGAAAAGAAACTTTCTCTTCCCTTACGCAAACTTGATGAACTAGAAGCTTCGGTAAAGAATCCGTCATTGTTTACTGGAGTACTACGTTCACTTGTTGAGAAAGGTTGGTATGACCACTCGTTGGAATTGTTGCGTGGCCTTCATAAAAAAGGTGGACATATTGATGTTATAGTTCAGGTGTGCAGGCTCGGCAAGACCACTTTTGCTTCTGTGCCCTGCGAGTATTTTGTTGAACATCAGTTGCGAATAAAGGAAAAAAACGGAAAACCTTATACCTACATTGTTACTCTGGCTAATGGTTGGTTGGGATATATTCCAACCAAAGAGGCTTTTGCGCGGAAAGGTGGACACGAAACAACTACCGCTTTCTGGAGTAAGATGTCGCCGGAAACAGGTGATATTCTTGCCAATACCATCCTTGAGTTACTCAAAGAAACAGAGCAAGTTTAAATAATCAGTGAGTTCTCAGTAAACATCGTTTAGAGCAGGTAGTCTGCCACACTGGTTTTCAGAAATAAGAGGGAAAAAACAAAGGCAAGGATAAAAACATAAAAGAGAAGCGTATTGGGAGTTATTTACTCACTCCCTCTTTTTGCCTTCTCCCCTAAGGGGATGTTTGGGGTAGTAAGTCCCCAAGATTTTGCAACTTAACCAAAAACGAAAGACGTAATGATAAAGACGAGGATTCCCCTTGCATGTCATTCCGAACTTGATCCGGAATCTCGTTTTTTACGTTGTGCCTATTCCCAACGTGGGTTAAGTGAGAGATCCTGAAACAAGTTCAGGATGACAAACTGGGCAGATAGTAGCATCTCCGAAGGGCTTACAGGCTCTGAGGGGGCTTTTTTTGCTAATCTTTCTTTTTTAATTTTTCGTATAACATAGTTCCCACGCTATCCCTTATCTGTTTCATCATATCTGCATCAGAGAACATTTTAACAAAAAAATCATCGTTTTGCTCATAGCGAGTAGCAGCCATTTTTGGAAAATCTTTTTTAAACAAAAGCATAAAGGTTTTTCTATCATTGTTTTTAGCGTAACTTTGCCATTTTTCTTCAGATGCATAATCATTTTCGATTTGTAACAGGACCTTGTCCATCTCAGTGAAGTCCGTACCGTATTTTTCGTTAATCCTCTCTAAAAGGACGGTTAAAGGTCTTTTTTTCTTTTCGCGTCTGCCGGATTCTCCTGTAATTGGACGGAAGCCCTCCTGAGTACTTTTAAGCCCAATGTTTCCTTCAAAATCTTTTGCCAACTGGTAATACTCAAGCATAATTTTGTCATCAACAAACACCCTATCTCCACTTCCCTTTGGAAGCATAGTAGAAAGGAATTTAACATATACGCTGAATTTGTGTATATCTTTATCAAACAATCTACAAACTTGTGTGATGAACGTATAGATACGGTTGAAACGCGCAAGTGTAGATTTAAATAAGTTCTGCTTCTCTGATTCTAATGCGTCATAACGGTCTAAAGCCGGTTTTATTGTTCCTTGTAGTTTTCCAATATCTCCTACTGACTGTTTTTTATCGGAATAAAATATTTCTGCAAAACGTTCAATTTCCATTTGTTGATACACTCGAAACTCATCGAGAGTATTCCTCAAGTCGTATATGACGTTGGGAGCTATTTTCTCTTCTAAAATTGTTTCTTCATAGTATGGCTCAAAAGATTTTCTTATATCTTCTGTGGAGTTCACAAAGTCCAAAACAAAGGTATCTTGCTTGCCGTGCATAATGCGGTTAAGCCGAGAGAGTGTCTGTACAGCTTTAACGCCTGAGAGTTTTTTATCTACAAACATAGTGTGAAGAAGTGGTTCATCAAAACCCGTCTGGTATTTTTCAGCTACAATCAATATTCCAAAATCATCTGAGTTGAATGCTTCTGGTAATGCTTTTTCTATTATAGTTTTCCCTGATTTTGTTTTATTCATTTTTTCTTCAGTATAGGTTTGACCATCGTCTTTAACTTCTCCAGAGAAAGCAACTAATACATCAAGGTCGGTATATCCCTTTTGCTGTATCTGACGTTTAAATTCCAGCAGATAACGTACAGCGTGTAGACGTGATGGAGTTACAATCATAGCTTTTGCTTTACCACCGATTTTATGTATAGTTACATTGTAAAAGTGTTCCAGCATAACAGTGGTCTTCTGAGAGATGTTATGGGGGTGTAGTGTTTGAAATCTTTGAATAGCATTAACTCCTGCAATGGTATCAAACTCAGGATTATCAGGAATTGTCTTTACAATTTTATAATACATCTTATATGTCATATAGTTTTGTAAAACATCCAGTATAAACCGTTCTTCAATGGCTTGTCGCATAGAATAAATATGGAACGGATGATATTTCCTATTTTCGTCCTTCCAGCCAAACATATTAAGCGTCTTATCTTTAGGTGTAGAGGTAAAGGCGAAGAAAGAGATATTCTCGTGAGCGCCGTGAGCAGCCATTTCATCCAGCAACTTGTCTTCATCATCTTTACGGTTTGCTTCGTCTTTGTTTTCCATTTCAGCGTATTCTTCCAGAATCTTTTCGGTATCAGCTAAGGCGTATTTCAGTTTTTTAGCAGCAATACCAGTTTGAGAAGAGTGAGCTTCATCAACAATTACTGCAAAACACTTATTTTCGGCTTTGACTTCCTTGTAGATAACAGGAAATTTTTGTAGAGTGGTTATAATAATACCTGTACCTGCTTTAATAGCGTCTTTTAATTGCTGTGCATTTCTATCTACTTTTTGCACGACACCTTCAACATGGTCAAATTGGTATACCGTGTTCTGAAGTTGTGAATCCAACACACGGCGGTCGGTGACAATAATAACAGACTGAAATATCTTTTCATTGTTGGTATCGTGCAGACCAGTCAATCGATGTGAGAGCCACGCAATGGAGTTTGACTTGCCGGAGCCAGCACTATGTTGAATCAAATAATTGTGTCCTGCCCCTTTTGTCTTTACATCGTTTAGCAGTTTAGTCACAACATCAAGTTGATGGTAACGTGGGAATATCATACGTTCGGATTTAGTTTCGTCTGGTTTGTCATCTTTTTCTACCTCAAGATGTAGATATTTATGTATGATTTCTAATAAGCGTTCTTTGTATAGTACTTTCTTCCACAAATAATCAGTATCATAGCCGTCAGGGTTTATGGGGTTGCCCTTGCTTCCGACATTACCTGCACCGTTGCTCCCTTGATTAAAGGGCAAAAAACAGGTCTTTTCACCCTCTAAGCGGGTGGTCATATATACATTTGTTAGGTCAACGGCAAAATGTACCAACACACGGTTTTTGAATTCGAAGATGGTATCTTTGCTTGCACGATTAAATTTATATTGGTTTATAGCATTTGTAGTATTTTGCCCTGTAAACTGGCATTTAAGTTCCATTGATACAACAGGAATGCCGTTTATGAAAAGTACGATATCAATGCTGTTTTCACTGCTAACAGAGTAGTGTAACTGCCTCGTGCAGTGAAAAATATTACAACCATATTGAGCCATAGTGGTGGGGTTAATAGATGTTTCCGGTTTCCAGTATACTGCACGAAATTTGATGCCACGGTCTGTAAAACCTTGGCGAAAGACACGGAGTAGACCAACCATTTTAACCTCACGGCAAAAACGGTCGATAATATGTTTTTCGCTATCTACACCATAAATATTTTCATATCGTTTCCAGTTTTTTTGCTGACTGGTTTTAATAAAAGTTAAAAAGGTATCTTTGTCCAGAGCCAGTTTGCGGTCAAAATAGGATGGGTTACCCTTTGTGTAACCACCTTCGGTACAAAGGTAGGTTTCGATATCTTCTTCAAAACGTCTTTCTTTCACATCAAAATCGGGCATCTTATACCTCCTTTTTTCCGGTTACTACCTCGTAAATAAGGGATTTTTTGTATTCAGCAAGTTTGGTGATAAGAGTTTGCTTTTTATCTATAATGGAATCAATTTTTGAACATTTGCTGTCAAGAAAAGCTATTATAGTATTCTGCTCATCAATTGATGGATAAGCAAATTTGTAATTCCTTATGAATGTAGATGAGATACGTTTTAATCCTCCTGTACCGGTCATCGTGGATATGCATAGTTTCTTAAAAATTTCATTTTGCATTATAAAAAATAAAAATTCTGTCTTTATGTTTTTACATCTGAAAACAAACAGTTCAGAGCTACCAAATGCAACACCATTATATAGCCCTGAAGCAATTGCAATGTTTCCATTTTCAAAACATGGAGTAACTTTTGCAATTACAATATCACCATTTTCGAAATATGATAATCCGGTGGGAATTTTCCCATATTCTATTACTTGTGGCAATATATAACCGTTTTTGACATACTCCATGGGAACATACCCAATTTGGTATGAATTATCGAACTTCATAATATTGGGCGGGTTGAATGTAGAAACGTATTTAATTTTCCCTACTTTCCAATGTTCTGGTATCTTGCCAATCCATTCCACACCGCTATCCTTCATAGGTACATCTTGGTTTAACCCTTTTGTAACTTTTTCTGTTATTATCGATAACTTATAATTTTTCAGTTTTTCAATAACTGCCTCTTCTCGTTCTATAATGGAATCAATTTTGGCACACTTGTCGTCAAGGTAATCAGCGATGCGGTGTTGTTCTTCTGGTGGGGGAAGTAAAAAGGGTATGTTTTTTAATGCTGAAGTGCTGACACCACCGATCAGACCACTTAAATTATTAGCGAATTCACTTTCATAGTTTGGTGAGCAAAGAAAATAATGTAAATAATCCCCACTAACAGTTTTTGATTGAAAACAGCATAATTTATTAACAAAGGATACATCCTGTACTAATTTAGTTTTTTTTCTCCCTGCACTACCACCTTCAACGCACATCAATGTACTCCCTTTTGGTGCAACCTTAAAAGAAAAGTCATTATATTTCACATATAATCCATTATCATAATTAACAGTTGCGAATATTAAATCAATATCTTTAGTTGCTAAATAAGGTCTGGCATCGCTTGCATCTTCATAATTCACCTTATCAGTGTCTTTAATACTATTACCTGTAAAGAGTTGGGCGACATTTTTAAATCGGCATACCTCCCAATCAACAGGTATCTCCCCAATCCATTTCACACCACTATCTTTCATCTCTCTCATAGGTCAAACACCTCTGGTAAAGCACCTTCTAATTCTTTCTCAATCTCCAAAATTTCTTTCATAATTTCTTTAGAGGACTTCGGTGTTTCATATTTATAAAAATAACGTGTAAATGGGATTTCATAACCAACTTTGGATTTTGCTTTATTTATCCAAGCGTCTGGAGCAAAGGGTAATACTTCACGCTTGAAGTATTCCTTAATATCCTCGGTTAGAGGCACATTTTCAGTATCACGCAAAGAAGCGTCTGGCTGTTTTTTGTCTTTTTTTAGTACTGGTTCGCCGTTGTCATCATATAAAGGACGTTCTACTGTAATTTTCGTATAACCAAACTCGGCGTTGTCATATATTTTGCTTATTTCGCTTGATTTAAAATCTCCATAAAGTTTTGTTATTTCCTCAATGGCAGTTTCTGGGATATCGTTACGTTTGTTGCCTAATGCCTTACGACGTTTTTCAAAAAGACTGTTGGCGTTGATAAGTTGTACTTTACCTTCACGCTTTGTGCCAGATTTCTTGTTGGACAATACCCAAATATAAGTAGCAATACCTGTATTGTAAAAAATATCGTTAGGCAAGGCAACGATAGCTTCAAGCAAATCGTTTTCCAATATGTATTTACGTATGTTTGATGGACCGCTTCCTGCATCACCGGTAAAGAGGGGAGAGCCGTTGTGAATAATTGTTATACGGCTACCTCCGTCTTCTTTATCTTTCATTTTAGATATGGCAGTCATAAGGAATAGCATCTGCCCATCACCTATAGAGGGCAGTCCTGCACCAAAACGTCCAGCAAATCCTCTTTTAGATTCAGTTTCTACTTTGTTTTTTTCATTTTTCCATTCTCGTCCAAAGGGGGGATTTGATAAAATATAATCGAAGGTCTGACCGGAAAATTGGTCATCAGACAACGTGTTCCCATCTTTAATGAAATCAGCATTGCTTCCCTTGATAAGCATATCTGCTTTACAAATTGCAAAGGTCTGGTCGTTGATTTCTTGCCCAAAAGATATAAGTTCTGTTGATGCGTTTAATTGGTGCAGATATTCCTCCGCAACAGATAACATTCCGCCTGTTCCACATGCAGGGTCGTAAATGGTTTTTGCTATATTGTTGCCAGAAAGAATATCGTTGTCATCATAGAATAAAATATTGACCATCAGTTCAATGACTTCACGCGGGGTGTAGTGTTGCCCTGCGTCTTCGTTATGAGATTCTGAAAATCTGCGGATTATTTCTTCGAATATGTACCCCATTTCCAGATTTGAAATATCGTTTGGATGTAGATTTGCTTTCGGTGATGTGAACTCTTTAATGACAATATAGAGGATACCCTTGTTTGACATTGTTGTGATATGTCCATCAAATTTGAATTTTTCTATAATCTCCCTTACATTTTCTGAAAATCCGTTTAAATAATCACGAAAGTTTGCTTCTATGTTATCTGGGTCGTCGAGCAATTTCTCAAAATCATATTTGCTTGTATTGTAAAAATCATAACCAGAAGTTTTACTAAGAAGCACACTACGCATCGATAAATTCTTGACGCTTTTGTACTTATCCAGTACAGCAGATTTTGTATTTGCAAGAACACTATCAAAACGGCGTATTACCGTCATTGGTAAAATTACTTCACCATATTCATGAGGTTTATAAACACCTGTTAATTTATCTGCAATAGCCCATATAAGAGCAGCTTTTTCACTTATGTTTGCACTTAAACTCATTTATTCGTCCTCCCTTTTTTTCTCTATAATGAATTCTGTAACATTACAAATATTTCAGTTCAAGGCAATTCATATCTTTTGAAGTATTTCTAATATTATATCATCAAATTGTTTTAATAACATGATAATATTTAATACTGTAAGAGTTATCCTTAAAGTTTATTGTTTTATTTTAGGCAAGCAATGTTTTTTAAAAATATATCTAAAAAATTAGAAAAATTGTCAGATTTGTTTTTACCTTTTGAGAAGCAGAAATTTTTCTGAGATTAGGTATCCCTGTGACTAAATACAAGGCACGGACTTTATAATTTTTATTATAGTAGTTAAACAATTCACACAACTCTATTAACTTTCTTGGCGGGTTAGTTGGATATGTTTAAGGGTAACCAGAGAGGTTCTCTCGTTTTCGTTTAGTTTGAAAGAGATAAATTTTATTGTATCGTTTATGTTGGGAATTAAAACAAATTCAAGAGCGTTAACTCTCCTTCTGGTTCTTTCTATCTCGGAAGCAAAACTGATAAGTTTATTTTCAATGAAATATAGTTCAAGGAGTTGGTTGACTATTTCTTTACCGTTGATAACCAGTTGTCTGAAGTAGGGCGAGACCATAAAATCTTCTATAGGTGTTTCTGGGTTGGTTTTAAAATCTATTTTTGTAACCGGGATGTTGAACAACCTTTTTATCTCAACATTAAACTCTGTCTGTAACTGGTGGGTACTCAATAAACTTTCCCAAACGTTTTCGTCTACCAACCCTTTAAATTTTAACATCTCTGAGTAGAACTCTAAAAGTTTCTTTTCGGTTGTTTTTCGTTTAGTTTTTACTTCATCAACAAGTGTCCTAAACTCTATAAGAAGTTGCTCTTCTTTATCTTTTAGGAGTTTATGCCCTCGTTGTGCCAATTGAGCCCTCTTTCTCAGTTTGAGTAACTCCATTCTTGTGGGGTTGACTTTAATATTCATTTTTTATCAGGTTTAGGTTCCCAATATTTTTCCATTGTTTCTGGAGGGATTCTTTTTATTTCAGGTTTAGGCAGAGTTCTAAGTAGTGACCATCCTTTATCTAAAGATTCTTTTATTGTTCTTTCTTCGTCTTTACCTTGAGTTATAAACTCTTCATCCATTTTTCTGGAGAATTTAAGGTGCGCTATATCTGTTTCAGACAGGGACGCTTCTCCAAGTACTACAGATAGTTCTTCTGCTTCTTTCCCGCGTGCATACGAAGCAAACAATTGGCTTGCGACGGCTGGATGGTCTTCTCTTGTTAATTCAGTATTGGTCTTTTTGTTAAAGCCGATACCTTTATCTCTAAGCCGTGAAAGCGAAGTAAGTACATCTATTGGAGGGTAGATGCCTTTGAGGTGCATCTGCCTTGAAAATATTATCTGCCCTTCAGTGATATACCCTGTAAGGTCTGGTATTGGATGGGTTTTGTCGTCTTCGGGCATAGTTAAGATGGCTATCTGTGTGACAGAACCTTCTTTATCTTTTATTCTTCCTGCCCGTTCATAAATAGTTGACAGGTCGGTGTATAGATAAGATGGGTAACCACGTCTGCCGGGTATTTCGTTTCTTGCTGCTGATATTTCTCTAAGGGCTTCAGCGTAGTTTGTCATATCTGTAAGAATGATAAGTACATGCATCCCTTGTTCAAAAGCAAGATATTCAGCGGTAGTTAAGGCGACTCTCGGTGTAGAAATTCTTTCTATAGCGGGTTCGTCTGCAAGGTTGATAAAAATTACGCACCTTTCTATTGCGCCTGCTTTTTTGAACTCTTTCTGAAAAAACTCTGCTTCTTCAAAAGTTATACCCATTGCTGCAAAAACAATAGCAAACTTTACATCTTTTTTGTCAGACAAAATTTTTGCTTGTTTGACTATCTGTGTTGCAAGAAGGTTGTGAGGTAATCCAGCTCCTGAAAAGATGGGGAGTTTTTGACCTCTAACAAGACTGTTTAGAACATCTACTGATGATATACCTGTTTGGATAAACTC
This sequence comes from bacterium, assembly GCA_023230585.1. Classification (NCBI taxonomy): domain Bacteria; species bacterium. The sequence goes on along the minus strand of JALNXB010000018.1, from coordinate 2,072 downwards.
AGAAGGGTAATCTCTTCTTGTGGGGTTTATGGGGAAACCGTTTATATTTAGGTATTTTTCGGGGATGATTTCTGGTCCGTCATCTCTAACTTGTCCCATCCCTGTGAACACTCTACCAAGAACTTTTGGAGATATACCAAACTCTATGGATTTTCCTGTAAACCGTACTTTTGTTTTTAGAGTGCCTAAACCAGTTGTGCCTTCAAACACCTGTATAAGTGCGTTCTGCTTGTGGACTTCAAGTATTTTACCGAGCCTTTTTTCGCCGTCCTGGGAGGTTATTTCAACCAGTTCTCCGAAACCTGCGCCTTCTACCCCTTCAACAAGTATTAAGGGACCTGTGATATTTTTAATGCTTTCGTACTCTTTTAGTGAATTGATTATTTTTTTCATAATACTATTTATTATATAATATATATAAAATTATTCAAGAAATGTTTTTAGTGTGAAAGAGAATACTTGTATCCTGTATTGTTAAATGGTTTAAAAGAGGAGAAAGGCAGTAGGGATAAACTCGTTTTTTATCACTCCTGCTACGTGGGTTAGGTTAGAGATCCTGAAACAAGTTCATGATGACAGATTGGGGTGTTAGGACAGTACTGTAGACGTGTAGAAGGCAATAGTGTAAGGATAAACAAGGGTGGGAAGGGAAAGATTATATTTATGAAAGCCTTATTTATAAATCCTCCTATATACGATTTTTCAACGTACGACCTTTGGATGAAACCATTAGGTTTTTTGTATCTTGTGGATTTATTCAAAAAGAATGGTTGGGAAACATACTATTTTGATTTTATGGATAGAAACCATCCTTTTTATGATGATATAAAAAGAAAAGAGGTATATGGGTGCGGGAAATTTTATAGCAGTCGTGAAATAAAACCTTCAATATATAAGGATGTTCCAAGAATATACAGAAGGTTTGGGCTTCCGTTAGAGACTTTTATAAGTTTTAAGGAAAGTATTCCTGATGTTGATTTTATTTTTATTACCTCTGGGATGACATACTGGTACAAAGGGGTTGAAGAGGTTATAAATTTTTGTAGAGAAAACTTTCCAAATACACCTATTGTTTTGGGTGGAACTTATGTTAATTTTTGTTTATCTCATGCAAAAACATTGGGAGTAGATTTTCTTTTTTCAGGAAAAAATCTTAGTAATTTTTGTAAGGAGTTTTCTAACCATTTTAATGTGTCGCTCAAATATTATAACCAACTTTCCCCAGACTGGTCTGTCTACAAAAAACTTTCTTACTTATGCCTTAAAACTTCTTCAGGGTGCCCTTTTAATTGTTATTACTGCGGAACAAAAAAGGTAGAACCTACCTATCTTCCGTGGGATATAGACACAATTGTTGATGAAACTTTGGAAAGTCTAAATACCTTTAATATCAACGATATAGCTTTTTATGATGACGCTCTACTATTCAATTTTAAAAGACATCTTGAAGTAATACTTAAAAAACTTAATGGTAACAAAAGAAATCTTAGGTTTCATACTCCAAACGGTTTACATTCAAAGTTTATCAATAGAGAAACATCGGCTCTTCTTAAGGAGTATGGTTTTAAGACTTTGAGGTTGAGTCTTGAAAGTGTCTTTTCGTTTAGGGCTGAAGAATCAAGTTATAAGACAACTTTTACCCAATTTGAAAATGCTCTTAACCTGCTTTTAAATGCTGGTTTTAATAAAGAAAATATAGGGGTATATATTCTTCTTGGGCTACCAGAGCAAAAACCTGAAGAGGTAATCGAATCTATTAAAATTCTTAAAGGGTATTCGTGTAAAATTAAACTTGCTGAGTATTCGCCTATACCGGGAACGTTTTTTTATGAAATGAGTGAGAAGATATACCCGCAATTACCTTTATCGAACCCTCTGTTTCAGAACAATTCCATAGTGCCTCTCTGGCAGTTTGATGGTAAGTGGGATATACTCAATTATATCAAACAACAGTCTTTTCCAGTCAAATAATGAGCCTGAAATAATTAAGGGTCACAAACAGGCATAATTTTTTTTAATAACCTGCTTCTTTGTTTTTGTACTATATCTGCCATTTCATTGTCAGTCTTGCT
>JALNXB010000017.1 GCA_023230585.1 bacterium | reverse complement strand
CTGTTAACAAAAGGTTCAAGCCTTTTGTTCCCCTACTCTGAGCCTGTTGAACCCTTCGGAGATGCTTTATATGCAGAAGGGTAAGTTCTCAGAGTGCCCGATTGTTGTGTAGAAGGTGTATGCGCCGTAGTTCCAGAGTGAGTAGACACCCCATACTTTTTTACCTCTTTTATCTCATATTTATTTTTGCAAGAGTTACTTCGGAACGTGCTCTTTCTAACATACTTCTTACATAATCTACCTGACGCCTTAATGAACGGGTTATAGCGTCAGCATATTGAAAATTTAGAAGGAAGTAATAAATATCATCCATCATATCAAGCATCTTTTCGCATTTTTCTATTTCACCTTTTCTCATCTCGTCAAGCATATACCTTCTCAATTCACCGTTACTCTCGCACATACCGTGAAGGAAACTTTTATAGTCAAAACCATATTTATCAGGGTCGGGTATTTTACCGTTCTTAATAATATGAAACGTAACAACAGCCTCAGCAAGTTCTTTTTCTGAAGCGTGAAGAAACCCTGCATAAAATATTTCAGGGCAACTCTTTAGAGTTTTTTTTGCTTCTTTAAGTATAAGTAAAGCTTCTTGTATCTCTTCTTCTGCCTCTTTGAAATTGCGTTGGTGAATCTTTTTAATCGAATCTGCTGCCATGCGACCTACTTCACGAGATAATTTTAAAGATTTTTCTCTAACGGCATCTTCTTTATCAAAGAGCGTTTTAAGTTTCTTTTCAAGTTTTGTTGTCATTCTTTTTCCCCTTTACTTTCGTAAAATTTTTTAAGTTCATCTTCTATCTGAATTTTGTTGACATCTAAAGACGATTTATCTTGGTGTTTTGTTGTTGTTTTTGGTGTTGGTGGGCATATTAACTGTATAAAACCGTCAATGCTTAACACTTTACTACCAAGTATTATACCGCAGGCTTGAACTTCTCTATCATTTGATACTATTGTTCTTGCGATGTTTTTTTGTATATTGTGTTCAAGTATTTCTCTTATTATTTCGTCGGCAGTTAGTTTATGTGAAAAAAGGATTTTTATCTTTTTGTCAGGAAACTGTATATCCAAAAATCCATCAATTACAATAGTAAAAATGGTTGAAGGGTGTTTACGTCTATATTCTGAAAGCATATAAAGAAGAATATCAACGCCTCTATTTTTTTGGTCACCTTCATATTTTTTTAAAAAACTGCTTTTTATGAGGTTGTATGCATCTATTATATATTCCATCTTACTATTTCAGGTTCTCTTCTATAGCCTTGATACACTTGCTACAAACATCAGGGAATTCTTTGTTTGGAGTAGTCTCTTGAAAATGTATCCAGCACCTGTTACATTTTTTTAAAGAGGTTTTCTCAACAACAATTTCTGTCTCTTCTGTTTCTTTAAGTGTAACCTCTGAAACAATAAATAGACCCTCAATATTTTCAAAAGTTTTGAGGAAAGAAATTAACTCCTTGTCTCCTGATATGGTTATTTTTGCTTCAAGACTACCTCTTACTATCTTCTCTTCACGTTTTTCTTCAATCTTTTTTAGAACTTTTTTCCGAAATTCAAAAAAACTTTCCCATTTTTCAAGAAGTATATTATTTGGTTCTTTTAAATCTGGCCATTCTTCAAGAAAAATACTCTCTTTTCTGTTTTGCCAAGGTATTGATTGATACGCTTCTTCTGTGGTAAAAGATATTATTGGGGCTAAAATTTTTAAGAGAGCCATCAATATTTGATATAGGGCTGTCTGACCACTTTTTCTTTCTGTTGAATTTTTACCGTACGTGTAAAGGCGGTCTTTGAGATGGTCAAGATAAAAAGAAGAAAGATACAGGTTACAATAATTATGTATTTCTTCATACGCCTTGTTTAAAGCAAAAATATCATAATATTCTGAAACCTTATTAAGCAGTTGTTGCAACTTTTCAATAGCCCATCTGTCAACCTCTTCAAGTTGGTCATATTGAAGGGCTTCTGATGGTAGGAAGTCATAAAGGTTTCCTAATAGAAACCTAAAAGTGTTCCTTATTCTTTTGTAGGTCATAACAACGTTATCTATGATGTTATCAGATATACGTATATCTTGTTGGTAGTTTTCAGAGATACTCCATATACGTACTATTTCAGCACCGTGTTTTTTTATTAGTTCCTCAGGGGTTATGACATTACCGAGAGATTTGCTCATTTTTCTTCCTTCTGCGTCAACCACAAAGCCGTGTGTTAAAACGGTTTTATATGGAGCTTTTTTCTCTATCCCGCAGGAAGTTATGAGAGATGTTTGGAACCATCCTCTGTGTTGGTCGCTTCCTTCCAAATAAAGGTTAGCTGGCCATCTTAACTCAGGATTGTTTTTTAAAACAGCAAGATGGCTGACTCCAGAGTCAAACCATACATCAAGTATATCTTTCTCCTTTACAAAATCTTTCTCTTTACAGTGTGGACATTGGAAATTGTCTGGCAGTAGTTCTTTTTCGTCTTTCTCCATCCACACGTCAGCACCGTGTTTTTTTATTAAATCTTCTATTCTATTTATCGTTTCTTTTGTTATCACTGGTTTACCGCATTCTTTACAGTAGAAAATTGGTATCGGAACTCCCCACAACCTTTGCCTTGAAAGGCACCAGTCTGGTCTTGTCTCTACCATTGAACCTATACGATTCTTACCTTCCGCAGGGACCCATACTACTTTTTGTATCTCTTCTTTTAAGGTTTCGCGGAGGTTGTTCTGGTCGATCTTTAAAAACCATTGTTTTGTACTTCTAAAGATAACAGGTCGTTTACATCTCCAACAATGTGGGTATGAATGTTCGAGTTCTTCACTGTAAAAAAGAGTTCCTTCTTTTTGTAGGGTCTCTATTATTTTAGGGTCCGCATCAAAAACTTTTATTCCTTCAAACTCTTCCACTTCTTTTGTGAACCTACCTTTTTCATCAACTGGAGATAAGATTTCAAGATTATTTTTTGTGCCAGCGTAATAGTCTTCTTCTCCGTGTCCTGGCGCTATGTGAACACAACCAGTACCATCTTCAGATGAAACAAAATTTGCAAGTATAACTTTAGATTCTCTGTTTAGGAACGGGTGCCTATATTTACACCCTTCAAGTTCTGAGCCCTTAAAACTTTCTTTTATAGACGTTTTTGCTTCAATCTTTGTAAAAACAGTCTCCACAAGGTTTTTAGCAAGGATATACCTGTTGTCATCAACCTCTGCAACCACATATTCAAGGTCCGGGTGGACAGCTATAGCTGTGTTGCCGGGAAGAGTCCAAGGGGTGGTAGTCCATACCAGAAAATAGAGGTTTGTATTGTTTAGTCCTTCTGGAACTTTAACTGCAGGGAACTTTATATATATTGAGGCAGACGGAATGTTTTCGTATTCTATTTCTGCTTCAGCAAGGGCTGTTTCGCAAGAGATACACCAGTATATAGGTTTATATGATTGGTGTATATACCCTTCTGAATATAAGTCCCAGAAAGCCTTTACAATTGTAGCCTCATATTCGTAATTAAGAGTTAAGTACGGGTTTTCCCATTCTCCAAGTACACCCAACCTACGAAACTCTTCTCTCTGTATAGACATAAATTTTTTTGCGTATTCTGCTGCTTGTTTTCTGAACTTTATTGCGTCAACTTCACCTTTTCCAACCTTCATTTTTTTAAATATCTGGTGTTCTATAGGCATACCGTGACAGTCCCATCCTGGTTTATAAGGAGAATAAAACCCTCTTAATGATTTATGTTTTACAACCACATCTTTCAAAATTTTGTTTAGAGCAGTTCCAAGATGTATACGTCCATTAGCATAAGGAGGGCCATCGTGCAAAAGATAATATTCGTTGTTTTGATTTTTTTTAATCATCTTCTGGTAAATATCCTGTGAATCCCACAATTTAAGAAATTCTGGTTCTTTTTGATTAAGGTTTCCTTTCATTGGAAACGATGTTTTAGGTAGAAGCACTGTTTTAGATAAATCTTCCATTTGAAACTCCCTTTTTGCTATAAATTTATTTCTCTCTTTACGTAATTACATAATATTGTTATAATAGTTAAGAATTTTACATATTTTACCATACATAGTTAACTAACAGAAAATTTAGGAAGTTTTTAAAACGTAATATATATATTTAGGAGGAGAAGAAAATGGTTAAAATAACTATTGATGTAGAAGAGTGTACAGGATGCGGGTTGTGTGTGGATATTTGCCCAGAAGTTTTTGAAATGAAAGACGATAAAGCTATAGTTAAGACAACAGATGTTTCTGATGATGTTCTTGAGGAAGCAAAAGATGCACAGGAAAGTTGTCCAGCAGAAGCTATAACAATAGAAGAGTAAGTTCTCAGTTCCACATAAGGTTTTTGTGGGATTGTTTTATTTAATATAGAACGACTTTTATTTTAAATGAAAAAGGTAATACTTTCGTTATTTATTATTTTTGTGGCTGTATTTGTTATATCTTTCTTGATTATTTCTAATTCTAACCCTGAAAACAGAGCAAGAAAATATATTGAACTGGCTTTTAAAGAATATAAGTTGGCAATAAAAAAAAGTCCGGGCAATAAAGAGTTGCTTAATGAGTACGCCTCTATACTTAAAATTAGGAGAGGTGAATCAGAATCCAAAATAGAACTTGCTCTATTGTTTCATAATATGAGTATGGAAAAAGAAGGAGATAATTTGCTTCTTGAGGTTATGCTTAAAGATAAAGCAAAGGCAATCGAACACCTTGAACATCTTATCTCACAAGCAAAACATCCCACAGAAAGGATTGTACTTACCTCTGCAATCCTAAAGATAGCCCCTGAAAACGGTGATTATTGGTACCAGCTTGGTAGGCTATATCTTGGTATGAACAGGCATGAAGAAGGTATAGAATCTCTTGAAAAAGCCCACTCGAAAAATGTTAAAGAAGAAGACCTTTTTTATTATCTTGGGCTTGCTCTTATCCAGAGAGGTGACTATAAGAAAGCTGAATTGTATATTAATGAAGGGCTCAAAGAGGGTGATAGCGTTGAACTTCACAAGTTGCGGTATTCTCTTTACAGTAAACAGAAGAGACAGGAATTTGCAGCCCGAGAGAAAGAAAAAATATCTCAACTCTTATCAAAAAAGACTCTTGAAGAAAAAGTTCCTATCGAGAAACCTTCCCCTGTAACCAAACCAGTTGCTGAAAAACCTATTGTAATGCCCGGAATTATCCCTTACACGTTTCTTTATGTAAACAAAGGAAAACAAGAACTCCTTGTGTATAATGTTGATAATAAAGGTATGGAAATAGTTAAAAAATTCCCAGTCACTACTGGTAAAAACTCAGGTCCAAAAGAGTTGCAAGGTGATGAAAAGACTCCTCATGGCGCTTACCTTCTTACATCTAAAATAGATGGAAGTTCTCTCCCAGCAAAATATGGAATAGCGGCGTACCCAATGAATTATCCCAACCATATCGACAGAAGGTTAAAGAGAAGCGGGAACGGGATTTGGTTACACGGAACCCCAATAGACAGACCCCCCTATAATAGCGAAGGATGTATTGTCTTAAATGATAACGACCTAAAATCTCTTATGGAATATATAACTGCAAGAAAGACTTTTATTTCTATTGAAGACAATTTAGCTCAACTTACACCTAAATTATTTAATGATGTTTTGGCTTCTGTTGATAAATGGAAAACAGGTTGGGAAAGTTTGGATATAGATAAGTATATGGCAACTTACGATGAGGCTTTCTACTCTGGCGGTAAAGATAAGAAACAGTACAAGATTTATAAGGCAGGAGTCAATAAAGGGAAAACATATATTAATGTTGAACTTTCTGATGTGCAGATACTTCCTTACGGTAAAACTCCTTTTGGAGAGATGACTCTCGTATTTTTCAGACAGAAATATAAAGCAAGCAATTTTTCTTCCACCACTTCAAAAATACTGTATATGGTAAAACGTGCAGGTAACTGGAAGGTTATAGCTGAGGAAGTTATTTAAGATTTAAATTATAAGCTACTACAAGAGTTATTTTCTTGAATTACCTCTCTTAAAGAATATATTCCATTATTTTTTGCTTTCGGTTGGGTTGTTTAGGCAAGGTATAGGTTTATTTGCAATATATCTTGCCCTGGCAGGATTGTTTTTAAGAGGTTTAAGCGGGTGAGGCGGACCAATAACCGGGAAAGCGTCTGGAATTGTCCACCATTCTGGTTTCTCCGGAATTTCTTCAGGGTTGCTGTTTAAGTAGTACGAATAATCAGTTAAGTCCTTCGTTTTAGCCGGTTGCAACCCGCCGGCAATCGTATTGTTGCCATAAGTAAAATGTCCTTTTCCTGCTAATCTGTATCCGTTTCCAACAGCCATTTTTGACAGGATATTCCCCCCAAAAAGTTCATTACCTATTATATTCTGGTTGTCTGCTTTATGGTCTGACATATTAAAGCCGCACTTTTCTGCCCTGTTTCTAAAGAAGGTGTTGAAGGGCCCGTTTCTTCCCTTGTGGGAACGGTCTATCCAGATATGTTCTACTATATTCCCTTCAAAAAGGTTAGCGTAGGGGTAGTTCCCGTGGAGAGATATATCTCCGGCAAAGTTCGGGTGTGAACTGCTTCTTGTTTCACAGGAGTAGTTATAACCAAAAACGTTTCCGTTAGCTCCTGATTGCAATAAGATAGAATGTCTTAACTTTCTGAATATATTATTCTCTATCAGACATTCTCCGCTTCTTGACTGAACCCTCACCCCGCCACCTGACCCCCCTGTATCATACTCACAGGCATCATCAAAGAAGCATCCTGTAACCTCTACCTTTGTACTGTTGGTGATAGCAATGTGACTACCGAAAGCCTTATAGCTGTGAACTCCTTTTACCCAACCGTTGGAGGCGCAATAAAAGTGTATGGTATGTTTGTTATCCCTCTCTCTGTTGGTACCGGAGATGCGTCTTTCTATTTTAAGATTCTCCACACCGCTTCTTTCGTTTGGGATAAAAGGTCCTATCTCAGGGTTTCTTTTCAGCGAATAGTTATGCCGTAAAGGTCTTTCAAGAAAGAGGATATTCCCTTTAATATCGGTTATATTTATAATCTGTCCAGCAGAATATTCTGCCCACCTGTCTTTTATATTCCAGGAAGGGTCGTTTGCCTGTCTTATAACAGCATAACCTCCAACAGAAAAAAGGTTCGGGTTGGAAACACTTATTCTGTCTGAATGCATATCGGATGGTAAGATTAAAGGTGTCCAGTTATTTACGTTTTTCCCAAATATTTTTATAGCATCTCCAACAAAATCAAAAATCAGCAGGCTTTTCTTCGGGAATTCACCCCGCAATACAACCCCTGAAGGTATATTCAAGGGAGATTTTATCAGGTAGGTCCCTTCCGGAAAAAAGATTACTCCTCCAACTCCTTTTAAAGAGGATATAGCAGAATCAACAGCAGGGTAGTCGTTGATTTTTCCGTTACCTGTTGCTCCAAAGTCTCTTACATTTATAACAAGTTGTTGCAGACTGGTATCTATTGTGCTTCCGGCGTTCTGCCAGGCATCAGGGAATATTCTGTCCTGAGAAACAATCTGCCCTGAGGCGTTCTTTTCGCTGAAAATCAGAATTAAACTCTGCACCAATAAGAAAAAGAGCAGTAGGTCTTTAAAAAACATAATCACTCCTTCTTCCCTTTCTACTTTACGTTGACAGCGGTTTTATGTCAACAAAAAATCACAAAGGAAGAGCATTGTTAAGCGTTGATAGAACTACTTTCAAACCCGTTGCCGCATTAATATTTCTATTTAAAAGTAGGTTCAGTTTTAAGCTCCTTTGTTCTATTATAAAGAGTTTTTTTATAGCCATATTATATAGTTTACCCTGCAAAAGAACAATCTCTCTTTTCGTTGCTCGTTGATATCTCTTTGCTACCACCTTCCCTATTTGTTGCCTCGTCTTCATCTCTAACTCCTTCTTCATTCTACCCACCTCCTTTGAGGTGAATATTTTCGTATAGATTTTTTAATGAGGCAACGATATATTTTCAGATAGATTTTTAATGAGGCAATTCGTTCATTTGAAAAATATAGTAAGATGTGATAAAGTTTTATGCTAACTTGGCTATTACGTCTGTTAAATACGCACATTATTTTACATAGGGGAGTCAATGATTGGTAGAAGAAGTATCAATTTTTTTTTGGTTTTCTTACTCTGTTTTTCTATAAATATCTTTAAAACGGGTGGTTGGGTAGAATCGGCAGATGTTACATCTGAGGTTGAAAAAAATTTACGGATGGCTGATACGTACATTACCTCCCGTGATTATAACTCAGCCAGAAAAGAGTACCTTAAAATCAAAGAATATAAAGACCTCAATTATGCTACCCAACTTTCTTTATTTAATATAGCAGAAACTTACAGGTTAGAAAAGAAGTATTCTCTTGCACATCAGACCTATAACGAAATCCTAAAAATACCAAACCTATCTCTAAACTACCGAATATATTCTCTTTTTATACAAGCAAATCTTTATATAGAAGAAAAGAATTATATCTCAGCACGTAAAATATACTCAGATATTGTTAAAACAGAAGGTGTTTCTCAAAACCAGATATTTAAAGCAGAGATGTATATAGGAGATACCTACCGACTTGAGAGAAAATATCAGAAAGCAGAAGATGTGTATGAACTTCTTTTGAGGCAGGAAGAGGCAAATAAAAACCTAAATGAAAACCACAGATTAGATCTTGTTGACCGTTTAGAGAATATAGAGGGTTTAAAGGAAGGAGAAATAGAAAAGAGTATAAGAGAAAAACGGGTAGAACGTGTCAATAGTCCAAAGTATCACATATATGTTTCTTTAAAAGGTAGAGATACCAATAAAGGTACAAAAACCTCTCCATTCCAAACAATCAAAAGAGCTCAAGCAGAAATACAATCTATTAAAAAGACCACAGGTATGCCTCAAGGCGGTATTACAGTATATTTGCGTGGTGGCAAATATTTTATTACAGAAGGGCTAAGGTTTAATGAAGAGGATTCAGGTGAAGAAGGAGCACCTATTGTATACAGAAGTTTTCCAGGCGAAGAGGTGCGGATAATTGGAGGTAAACAGGTTACCAACTTTAAACCTCTTAAGGACCCTAAAATAATAAGACAGTTGCCCAAAGAAGTAAAAACTAAGGTATGGGTATCAGACCTTAAAGAGGTAGGTATAAACGATTATGGAAACCTTCTAAATAGAGGGCAACAGTACAATGTAGAACGGAATGGAGCTATGGAACTTTTTTTTGATACCAAACCTATGTCTTTAGCATACTGGCCTGATGAAGGGTGGTGTAAAACTCGGCTTAAAACTCAAGGAGGTGCTGGTTATCACGCAAGAGATATTTTGCCTCAACAAGGTAGTTTCCAATATATAGAGGATAGACCTAACAGATGGAAGGAAGAGAAAGAGATATGGATAACTGGGTATTTCAATCAACCTTGGCAGAGAGTTCATACAAAAGTAACAGAAATAAATTTCGAAGAGAAGACTCTCTTTTTAGCGCCAGATGTAAGGTTTTTAAAAGCGAACCCTCATTATGGCATACCTATATATAACAACGTGCCATATAAATTTTATAATCTATTGTCTGAAATATCTATGCCGGGCGAGTTTTATGTGGATAGAGAAGAAGGTAAACTCTATTTTTACCCACCAGACATAATAGAAGGGCGAGAAATAATTGTATCTATTCTTGATGAAGCATTGTTAACTCTAAACGAAACAACAAATATAATATTTAATGGGTTAACATTTGAGGGTGGTTGGCGAAATGGTATATCAATAAATGGAGGTAACGATAATCTGATTGCTGGGTGTAAGGTACGAAATGTTGGGCAGTACGGGCTTTCTTTGGAAAAAGGTTGGCGTAACGGAGTGGTTGGGTGCGATATATGTGATGTTGGTGAAGGAGGGGTACGGGTTGACGGAGGGAATTGGAAGAAACTTATACCTTCAAGGCACTATGTGGAGAATAACCATATAACACGTTTTAACAGGTTTGATGGTGGATATAGACCTGCTGTTAGGTTGTTTGGTATTGGTAATAGGGTTTCTCATAATCTTATTTCAGACAGTTCACATCAAGCGATATTGATGGATTACAACAATCATATAGTAGAGTATAATGAGATATACGATGTTGTTTCTGAAGCCAGAGATGCTGGAGTTATATATATTTATGGAGAACCAAGGTATCTTATGAATAGAGGAAATATCCTTAGGTATAACTTCTTGCATCACATAACAGAACACTCTTCAGAAGTACCTTATCCTAACCCTGGAATAAATGGAATTTATATAGATGCTCTAAATGCTGGGCAAACGATTGTTGGTAATATTATTTATCGGTGTACTGGAACTGGTGTATTTACTCATGGTTCAGATTCAAGAATTGAGGACAATATTTTTGTTGATAACAATACCTCTCTAATATTTGGTAACAGGATATATGTCTTAAAAACTACCGAACGAGTGAAGTATTGGAAGAATAATATACTTTCTAATATTAAGTATCGTCAACCGCCTTGGTCTGTGATGTATCCTCAACTGAGAAATATAAATATAGGTGGCAAGTTTATGAATATTAACGACGACCTTTATTCTGGTAATTTTATCGGTAACAATATTGATAGTTTTACTCCGTTTTTTATTAACCCTGAAACATTGGATTTTACTATTAGAGCAGGTTCACCAGTTTATGGGAACATAGAGCATAACTCTATACCTTTTGAAGATATAGGGTTGTATAAAGACGAGTTGAGAGTAACTTGGCCAGTAAAAAAATCTCCAGCAGGAAAGTATTATAAACCAGAATGGCAAACACCTGTTGAAGATGTGGCTTCAAAGTTTCCAACGTTAGCAAGGGTTAGTAGGGAGCAAGAGTATGAAGTAGTAAAAAGAGTAAATCCTATAAAAATCGATGGCACTCTTAATAAAGAAGAATGGTTTGGACTTGATAAAAATAGAGCGATATCGGTTATGGAAGAACATCAGAAGGGAATAAAGAGAGAAAAATCTGGTAGTTATTTGTGGATAACTTACGATGAAGAGAATATATATCTTGGTATAGAATCTCTGCCTGACCGGTGGAAGGAAGGTTTACCAAAAGAAATTTCTTATGCAGCTCATGAGTTTACTATTGAAGGTGCTGTAGGTAAAGATGCGTGGTGGCAAGAAGGTGTGCCAACTGGACCGTTATATGTGTTTACTGGAAAACCTGATGGTAAATTTGTTGTGCACAATCTATTTAATATACCAACCGATATAATAAGTAACATTAAAAAGCAGGTAGAATATAAATCGGTAGTTATTGATAAAGAGACCAGCCATTGGACAGCGGAATGGAGGCTCCCTCTTTCTATTTTGAATATAGAACTTAAAGATAACAAAACTTGTAGGTTTAATATTGGTAGTAGTATGAGAGATGGATGGTATGCTTGGGTAGCCACAGGAGCGCATATCTGGCGAGTTGATAACGCTGGAGTTATTAAGTTTAAATAATCATTTAGTATTATTGAAATAGCAAATAGAAATAAGGGAGGCAATATGAAAGGAATAAAAAAATCTATTTTATTGGTATGTGTTTTGATTTTTATTACAGTTTTTTCTGTCAAAGCAGAGTTGGTTAACCCTGGATTTGAAAAAACTTATGTAGTGCCAGAAAAAGAAGGTTACCATAAGATTTTACAGAGCGCTGGCTGGAAATATGAAGAACCTCTCGTTTTACCTGAAGGGTGGCGACCTAATATAGGGATAAAAGTGCCAAATCCTGAATACCGACTGATTACCGATAGCAAACAATCTTATAGCGGTAACAACTGTGTATATGTTGCAGGACATTTTGCTCAAAACTCTGTATTTGGTGTTACCGCAGGTGATGAGATAGAGATAAGCCTTTATGTTAAAGACCCTAACAAAAAGCCAATAGATGTTTATCTATACTATTATTCAATAGGCGAAAAAGTTAAAACATTGTTTGCAGGTTCTGGCTTTTTTAGCGTAAAAACAGAATCAGAATGGACAAAACATACAGGTACAATAAAAATACCAGACGAGAGTAGAGGTATGCGAGTTAACTCTGTGAAGTTTGCTATTACTAGTAACACAGGTGCTTACTTTGACGATATTTCATTGATACATAAAAGGCCTTCAACCTGGCTAAATTTTAAGGATGCGTGGATAGAAGGGAATAAGAAATTTGAAAAGAACGATTTTTCTGGAGCTCGTCAGGATTATTTAACGGGATTAGATTTAACAAAAGAAAAACAAGAGAGATTAGATGTACTTCTAAAAATTTCTGAAACTTACCAAAACGAAAAAAACTTTGCTCAAGAAATAGAAGTCCTTAACAGTATTGTTGGAGCAGAAAACCCTGATATTGAAACAAAACTTAGTACTATATTTAAAATTTCTGAGAGTTATATTAAGTTAAAAGAGTATGATAAAGCAAGAGGTGAACTTAGTAAGATTTTAAAAATGGGGAAAGAATCTAATTCAGTAAAGGTTAGGGCTCAACAAGAAATATCTGATACCTGGTTACAAGAAAGAAACTATCCTCAGGCAATAGTGTCTCTTGAAGAAACATTAAATATGGAATTGGCGGGCGACATTGTTAAGGTGGCTACCCAATTTAAACTTGGTGATACATACTTGCTTGCAAAAGATAGCAGGAAAGCTGAGGAAGCATATTTGAAGGTTTTATCAATGAGAGGGCTTACTTTTGTTGATAAACTTGATGCTAATTGGAAGGTAGGTAGCATATATAGAAACGAGAAAAATTATGATAAAGCGCGTGAATTTTATCTTAGGGCTTTAAATGTGGAAGATGTGAATAGTTGGAGCAGAACATCTCTGCTTAACAGTATTGCTGAAACCTATTTAACAGAAAAAAATTATGATAAAGCCAGAGAATACCTTTTGCAGATTGTTGATGTAGGTGTGAATGCTTGGAATACAGTAAAACCTGCTCTAATAAAGGTAGGAGATCTTTATAGCAGAGAAGGTAACTATGAAAAAGAAAGGCAAATGTATGACGAAATGTTTGACTGGGTTGAAGAAAACTACCCAAAAGTTGGTAGGTTAACCTCAAAAATAGTTCTTGCTTATGCAGAACGGTGTAAACTTTTTGGAGATAGTTTTTGGAAGGCAGGAGATAAGGAAAAAGCAGAAGAATATTATCTACTATTTTTGGAAACAGGGAAAGGCAAACTTGATGCAAAGATGGTAAAAGAGGTTGAAAATAAAATTGGAGTAAATAGACCTGCAGAATATATAAGGAATGGCGATTCTCTATTTTCAGAAGATAAATATGTTGAGGCAAAAAAAGAGTATCAAAAAGTTTTTGAATTAGAAACCGCAACTCCTCGACAGAGATCTGTTACATACATAAAAATTGGTGATATTTATATTGTTGAAGACCAGTTTAACAACGCAAGAAAAGAGTATCAAAAGGCTTTTGATGTTAAAGGAGTAGGTGTTGATGAAAAAATATCTGCGCTTTTTTTAATAGGGGACAGTTACGCTATTGAGCAGAATTATAAACAGGCAAAAGACCAGTATAACAAAATTCTGTCTATGAAAGAAGCAAGTTCTTACCATAAAATAAAAGCGCAAGAAAAAATTGCTGAAATGTTTAGGGGAGAACTCAATTATGCAAAAGCAAAGGAAGAATATGAAAAAATTTTATCTATGGAAGGGGTTACTCCTAAACAGAAACAAGAGTTTGCACAAAGAATACGAACTATTTATCGTTAAATAAGAGCATAAAAGAAAAGCAGTATGGGGTGTTATTTACTCACTCTGGTACTATGGCGCACACACCTCCCTCTTTTTGCCTTCTCCCCTTGAGGGATGTTTGGGGTAGTAAGTCCCCAAGAGTTTGCAGATAGGTTAATGGGATGAGGCTTGTCCGCCGAAGCTTGTATTGTAGCGTAGGTGGAGGGGCAGTTAGCAACTTAACCAAAAACGAAAGCCGTAACGATAAAAGATGAGACTTCCCCTTATTTGTCATTCCGGATCTTATCCCGAGTATCCCCGAGGGATAGAAAGTATAAAACGTGAGTTGCACGTTGAAAAGATTGTAAAAATTCTTATTATAGAAAAAATTATTTATCTGTTGACAATTATTAAATTGAAGGTAATATATTACTAAGTTGATAAGAATAGTAATAAATATACAGGAGGGGAGAAATGGAAGAGTTAAAAATGTTTTGTTATCAATGCTCTCAGACGGTCGGAGGTAAAGGTTGCACCAACTCTGGAGTCTGTGGTAAAACGCCTACCACGGCAAGGCTTCAAGATAATTTGATTTTTGCGCTTAAAGGGGTTTCTGCTTATCTTTATCATGCTGGAGAATTGGGTTATAGAGATAAGGATGCGGAGAGTTTTCTCGCTAAATCTCTTTACTCTACCCTTACCAATGTTAATTTTGATTCCCAAAGATTTGTTGAAGCAGGTCTTGAAGCTGGAAGAGTAAATATTGAAGCAATGAGACTCCTAAAGAAAGCCCATATTGAAACTTATGGTGAACCAGAACCTACAAAAGTTGAAACAGGAACCAGGAAAGGTAGAGGGATTATAGCTACCGGTCATAGTTTAAAGGCTCTGGATGCTTTGTTACAACAGACTGAAGGTACAGGAATAAATGTATATACCCACTCTGAACTTCTCCCTGCACATGGGTATCCTAAAATAAAAAAATATTCTCATCTTGCTGGTAACCTTGGTAAGGCTTGGTATGACCAGAAGAGTTTGTTTTCTGAATATCCTTTTGCCTATCTTGCAACCTCTAATTGTGTTTTAATGCCAAGAGATGGGTATAGGGATAGACTGTTTACCGCAGGTATTACAGGAGTGCCTGGTGTAAAACATATAGGTGGATACGATTTTACAGAATTGATAGAGACAGCAAAAAGTTTGCCCGAAGTCCCTGAAATAAAAGGTGAAACTATCTTAACAACAGGGTTTTCTTTGTCTTCTATATTGGCATCAAAAGATAAGATAAAAGAACTTGTTGAGGCAGGCAAAATTAGGCGTTTTGTGCTTGTTGCTGGTTGTGATGCGCCAACTAAAAAGAATGAGTATTATAGAGAACTTGTAAAAAATCTTCCTACTGATACCATAGTTTTAACTCTTGCGTGCGGAAAATTCAGATTGAACGACCTTGAACTTGGGAACATAGAAGGTATACCCAGACTTATTGATCTTGGGCAATGTAACGATTCTATCGTTGCTATAGATATAGTGTCTTCTTTGGCAGAACTGTTTGGAATAAAAGATATAAACAGTTTACCAGTATCTTATGTGTTGATGTGGATGGAGCAGAAAGCTGTGGCTATTTTCTGGAGTTTGCTGGCTCTTGGAATTAAAGGGATAAGGTTAGGTCCTATTGTGCCAGCATGGGTTAATGATGAAATACTTAAGGTTCTGGTTGACAATTATGATATAAAAACAATAGGTGAACCCCAAAAAGATATTGAGGAAATTCTTGGATGAAAAGAAAAATTATAAAGATAGATGAAGAAAAATGTGATGGATGCGGGTTATGTATACCTGAATGCCCAGAAGGGGCTCTACAGGTTATTGATGGTAAGGCGCGCCTTGTAAGTGATATCTTTTGTGATGGGCTTGGAGCCTGTATTAAAGATTGCCCTAAAGGAGCAATAAGCACAGAAGAGAGAGAAGCAGAGCCTTATGACGAAAGAAAGGTTATGGAAAATATCATCCCTAAAGGGATAAACACAATTAAAGCTCATTTAAAACATCTTAGCGACCATCAAGAAGAAGAGTTTTTAAGAGAAGCAAAGGAGGTTCTTAAAGAGAAAGGAATAGAGGTTGAGGAAGAAGGTCCTTCTCCTCTTCGTTGCGGATGTCCGGGGACTATGTCAACTGAAATAAAAGATAGGCAGGTAATACAAGAAGATACATCGCCTTCTTTCTTAAAACATTGGCCTGTTCAGTTACATCTTATTTCTCCTGATGCTTCTTTTTTCAAAGGTCAAGATGTGCTTCTTGCCGCAGACTGTACAGCTTTTGCTTGCGGGGATTTCCATAAACGTTTTTTGCAGGGAAAATCTGTTGCTGTGGCTTGCCCGAAACTTGATTCTGATAAGGACGTTTATATTAAAAAGATAACAGAACTTGCAGATAGGGCAAAAATCAATACTCTTACAGTAGTAATAATGGAGGTTCCTTGTTGTAAAGGTTTTTTATCTATTGCTCAGCAAGGATTAAAAGAAGCTAAAAGAAAAGTTCCTCTTAAGTTGATTGTTCTGGGTATAAACGGGGAAGTATTGAGTGAAGATTGGATGTAGAGGTAAATAGATATATGAAAATTTCAACAAGAACAAGGTATGGTTTAAGGGCTATGATAGATCTTGCTCTCAACTACAAAGATACCCCAATTTTTGTTAAAGATATAGCAAAAAGACAAAATGTCTCTTATCAGTACCTTGAACATATAATGCTTGCATTGAAAAAAGCAGGGCTTGTAAGTAGTTTAAGCGGCGCAAAGGGCGGGTATATGCTTAAAAAAAAACCTGCCGATATAACTGCTTATGATATTGTGACAGTTCTTGAAGGTTCTCTTTCTCCTGTACCTTGTCTTGATACTGACGAGAGTTGTAACCAGCATTATGAATGTAAAGCTGGTAACTTATGGAAACGGATTAAAAAATCTATTGAAGAAATTTTGCTCTCTACTACCCTTAAAGATATGGCTGAGAATAACGAGAAGGAAAAGAAAAGAGAAATATTTTACCATATATGATAAAATATTATATAAAACTATAAAGAGACAATCTTATGGCTAAAACAATTGAAGAGATAAACGAAAAAATCAAATTAGGAAAAGCAGTTGTTGTAACAGCTGAAGAGATAGTAGAACTTGCAAAAAAAAAATCCGTTAAAGATTTAGCAAGCAAGGTTGATGTTGTTACTACAGGAACTTTTGGACCAATGTGTTCCTCTGGTGTTTTTCTTAATTTTGGGCATTCTAATCCGCGCGTTAAGATAGGTGGAGGAAAAGTTACACTTAATAAAGTGCCTGCATATTCTGGTATAGCTGCGGTTGATGTCTATTTAGGTGCGACAGCCGCACCCGATAATGACCCTCGTAATACAGAATATCCTGGACCTTTCAGTTACGGTGGTGGGCATGTTATTGAAGAGTTAGTAGCAGGGAAAGATGTGCACCTTGAAATAGATGCTTATGGCACAGATTGTTATCCTAAAAAAACTATTTCTGAAAACCTATCTTTAAAAGATATAAATGAAGCGATTCTGTTCAACCCGAGAAACTGCTATCAGAACTATAATGTTGCGGTGAACCTTTCAAAGAAAACGATATATACATATCTTGGTATACTTAAACCCGAACTGGGTAATGCAAACTATTGTAGTGCAGGGCAACTTTCTCCTCTTTTAAAAGATCCGTACCTTAAAACAATAGGGTTTGGTACAAGAATTTTTCTTGGAGGAGGCGTGGGGTATGTTGCTTGGTGGGGAACCCAGTTTAACCCAGCGGTAAAAAGAAACCCTAATGGGGTTCTTTGTGGAGGTGGAGCGACTCTTGCTCTTATAGGAGACCTCAAACAGATGACTCCCCAATACCTTAGAGGCGTAAGTCTTACTGGGTACGGTGCAAGTCTTGTTGTTGGCGTTGGTATACCTATACCTATTTTAAACGAAGAGATAGTTCGGGGGGTATCTATTCCTGATGAAGAGATATTTGCCCCTATTGTTGATTATAGCAACGATTACCCTAACTGCACAGGAAAAATCCTTGGGGAAGTTAATTATGCGCAGTTAAAAAGTGGTGAAATTGAGGTATGTGGAAAGAAGGTTCCTACCGGTTCGCTTTCAAGTTATAATAGTGCGAAAGATATAGCAGAAAAGTTGAAACTTTGGATATCTAATAAAGATTTTTTTATTACCGAACCATTATTTAGTTTTCCAAGTTCTGAGAGTGGATATAAAGTTAAACCAATGAAAGGGAATGGCTAATATGGAAAAAAAATATGTATTATATTTTCCAAAAAAACTTGTAAATAAGCCGATTGTATCAAATATGGTAAAAAAATATGGGCTTGATTTCAATATACTGAAAGCTTATATTACTCCCGAAGAAGAAGGGACTCTTGTGCTTGCTCTGCGTGGAACAAGAGAAAGTTTAGATAAAACCATAAGTGAAGTAGTAGAACTTGGTGTAAAAGTACAATCTATTGCAAGCGATATAAAAATGGTTAAAGAGTTGTGTACCAACTGTACAGTTTGTATACCTCTATGTCCTGTCCAGGCTCTTTATATTGATAGAGCAGATTTTTCTGTAATTTTTGACCCAGAAAAGTGTATAG
Source organism: bacterium (assembly GCA_023230585.1). Taxonomy (NCBI): domain Bacteria; species bacterium. Next base: position 15,213 of record JALNXB010000017.1, on the reverse strand, counting down.
CGTGTGGTATGTGTATTAAGGCCTGTCCAACAAAAGCTCTTGTCTCAAACATTTAATTATAACGAAACTATAAAAATATAGGAATTAAAACAATGATATATATGGATTATAACGCAACAACACCTTGCGATGAGAGAGTTGTAGAAGAGATGTTGCCTTACTTCAATAACAAGTTTGCCAATTCTGCTTCTCTTTATAGACCTGCAAGAGAAACAAGGAAAGCGGTAGAAGAAGCAAGAAAAAACATATCTTTGTTGGTTGGAGTTTTGCCTGATGAAATATTTTTTACTTCTGGAGGTACAGAGGCAGACAATTGGGCAATTATGGCAACAGCTTTAAAGTTTCAGAGTAAAGGAAAACATATAATAACTTCTGCTATTGAACATCACGCTGTTTTGTATACCTGTAAAGCCCTTGAAAAACAAGGGTTTGAGGTTACTTACATACCTGTTGATAATTATGGAATAATAGATATAGAACAATTAAAAAATTCTATAAGAAAAGATACCATTCTTATAACTATAATGCACGCTAATAATGAGATAGGCTCCATACAACCTATATCCGAAATTTCTGCTATGGCAAAGGAAAAAGGAGTTATTTTTCATACCGATTCAGTTCAAACAATTGGAAAAATTCCTTGTAATTTAAAAGAGTTAGGTCCAGATATGTTTTCTTTATCAGCACATAAATTTTACGGACCAAAAGGTATAGGGGCTCTTTATATTAGAAAAGGGTTATCTATACCTCCCTTTATTTATGGAGGTGGTCAAGAGAAAGGAAAACGTTCAGGTACTACAAATGTTGCAGGTATAGTTGGGTTTGGGAAAGCTGCTGAACTTGCAAAACAGGAGATGTCTACAGATATAATATATGTAAAAAAACTTAGAGATACTCTTGAAAATAAAATCAAAGAAAGTATCCCAGAAATAATTTTAAACGGGCATCCTGAAAAGAAATTACATAATACAATAAATGTTTGTATAAAACATATTGAAGGAGAAAGCATTCTTCTAAGTCTTGATTTTGAAGGTATTTGCGCTTCATCAGGTTCGGCATGTACTTCAGGGTCCCTTGAACCAAGCCATGTTTTGCTTGCGATAGGTTTACCACACGAAATAGCTCACGGGTCATTAAGGCTTACTTTAGGAAAATATAATACTATGGACGAAGTAGAAAAGGTTGCTTCTGTTTTACCAAGAGTTGTTGAAAGGTTAAGGCAGATATCTCCGTTCTGGCAGGATAAAAAATAATGAAAACAACAAGTATAATAAAAGAGATAGAAACTCTAAAAAAAGAAAAAAAAGCTATAATAGTTGCACATAATTACCAGTTACCTCAAATTCAAGATATAGCAGATTTTGTAGGTGATTCTCTTGAGTTATCAAAAAAAGCAGCGGAATTGAAAGGTTTTGATATAATAGTATTTTGTGGTGTAAGTTTTATGGCAGAGACAGCAAAAATACTTTCCCCTGACAAAAAAGTTTTGTTACCAGAGATTGATGCAGGGTGCCCTATGGCTGATATGGTGAGGGCACAGGATGTTTTAGATTTGAAGGAAAAATATCCTAATGCATGGGTGGTGTCTTATGTGAATACAAACGCAGATGTTAAAGCATTGAGCGATGTATGTTGTACCTCTGCTAACGCTGATATAGTTGTAAAAAATACGCCTGTCTCGCAGGTTGTTTTTCTTCCAGACAGAAACCTGTGCTGGTATGTTAAAACAAGAGTACCAGAGAAAGAGATTATATGTTATGATGGTTATTGTTACGTGCATAGAAAGTTTACACCTGAAGATGTTATAAACTCACGAAAGCTTCATCCTAATTCAGAACTTATTGTGCATCCTGAGTGCGACCCTGAAGTACAAAAACTTGCTGACGGTATCTATTCAACATCAGGTATTCTGCAAAGAGCAAAAGAGTCTACCGCTTCTGTTTTTATAATTGGAACAGAAGAAGGGCTTATCCATAGAATAAAAAAAGAGAATCCTACTAAACGGTTTTATTCTCTTGGGAATCCTCATTCTTGCTATAATATGAAAAAAACAAGTCTAATAAGTGTTAGAGACGCTCTTTTGGAGGAAAAATATAATATTGAAATACCTGAAGAGGTAAGTCAAAAAGCTCAAAAAGCTCTTGTAAGAATGATTGAATATATATAAGGAAAAAAATGGAATATACAGAAAAAGTGTACGAATATTTTATGAACCCTAAAAATATGGGGCGTATAGAAAACCCAGACGGGGTTAGTACTGTTGGAAATCCTGTCTGTGGAGATGTTATGAAGATATATATAAAGGTTAAAGATAATGTAATAGAAGATATTAAGTTTGAAACTTTTGGGTGTGGCGCAGCTATTGCTACATCTTCGGTTGTAACAGAATTAGCAAAAGGTAAAACATTGGAAGAGGCAGAAAAGATATCCAATAAAGAGGTTGTAGATTTCCTTGAAGGGCTTCCTCCTCTTAAGAAACATTGTTCTCTATTGGCTGAAGAAGGGCTTAAAGCAGCAATAAAAGATTTTAGAGAAAAACTGAATAAAAAGACTTAATTGTATCAAAGTGTAATGAAATATGATGGAGACAGGCAAGGAAAGCATCCACATTCCGTCTTTGCGAGTAATATAAAGCAATCCCCTCGGATATACTTGAGCCGGAATCTCGTTTTTTCCTACTCCTGTTATGTGGGTTAGGTTAGAGATCCTGAAACAAGTTTAGGATGACAAAATGTGACGTTAGGTGATATACAGGTAGGTAGAAAGTATAAAGGAATGTGAAGAAACAATAGTAGGGGTAAAGATGGGATTACCGCTTTGCAAACAATGCACCTGCAAGACAAACAAAAAGGCATCGCTTAACTAAATTTGGTAGAACGAAAGCCTTAATTAAGAGGTTTTAAATGGAAGAATACGGACAAGTGGTTGATATAAAAGGTTCTACAGCGATTGTTAGTGTTGAAAAAGTTCGCACAAAAAGTTGTGGAGATTGTCGTCTTTGTGAAAAAGGAAAAGACGGATATTTATTATTGGAAGCAACTGGCTATGAAGGTATTCAGAAAGGAGACAGGGTAAAGGTCAAAATCGAAGTAACACACCTTCTGAAAAAGAACCTATTTCTTTATGGACTACCTTTTGTAGGGTTTCTTTTTGCAGTTTTGGTAGCCCGTTATATACATCATAGTTTTATTAAAACAGCCGTTTTTATTATAGTTTTTGTATCTGCTGTGTTGTTGGGGATAACTAAATCAAATAAAGAAAATAGAGTAAGAAAAGTAAAGATTACCAAAGTATAATAAAGGAGAAATAAAATATGGAACTTAAAGAAAAAGTTGAAAAAGCAATGGAAGAGGTAAGAAAATTTCTGCAAGCTGATGGAGGAGATTGTGAGGTTGTGGATGTAAAAGATAATAAAGTAAGTGTACGGTTAAAAGGTGCTTGCAAAGGATGCCCGTTTTCAACTATAACCCTTAAGATGCGTATTGAAGCAATTATAAAGGAACAGGTTCCAGAAATAGAAGAAGTTGTTGCGGTTGATTAATTGCTTTATAAAAATATTTTAAGAGGAAACAAAGAGCATCTTTTTGGTAAATTTAAGTTTTTTAATAAAACAAAAGTTTACATTACTTTTTTAATAATAAAATGAAAAACAGAAAGGTGCTTGTAGCTATGAGTGGCGGGGTAGATTCTTCGGTTGCTACTTTCTTGTTGAAGCAAGAAGGGTATGAAGTGGCAGGTGTTTTTATGAAGGTCTGGGACGATAATTCTCCCATAGGTACTGCTTGTTTTTCTCCTGATGGTAATGATATTAATGATGTCACAAGAGTTGCAGAACAACTAAATGTAGAACTAACAATAATCGATTTAAGCCAAGAGTATAAAAGGTTTGTTCTCGATTATTTTACACAAGAATACTCTAAAGGTAGAACCCCTAACCCTTGTGTTGTCTGTAACAAGTTTCTTAAATTTGGTTTTTTAATAGAAAAATCTATTAAAAAGGGATTAGTTTTTGACTTTTTTGCAACAGGTCATTACTCTTTGGTTGAGTATTCAAACCAAGAAAAAAAATATTTTCTTAAAAAAGGGCAAGATGCTAACAAAGACCAGTCCTATTTTCTCTTTCTTTTAACTCAAAAACAACTCTCAAAACTTATCTTTCCTCTTGGTAGTTTAACAAAAAAAGATGTCTGTTCTATTGCTCACCAACAAGGTTTTTTTGTCAACGACAAAGAAGAGAGCCAGGATTTTATTTCTGGAGATAAATCTCTATTTTTTGAGAATGGAAGTGCAAAAGGAGACATTGTTGACACTAAAGGTAATACTCTCGGGCAACATAAGGGTATAATATATTACACAATCGGCCAAAGAAAAGGTCTTGGTATCTCTGGAGGAAAACCTTTATATGTTGTAAAAATAGATGCAGAAAACAATAGAGTTGTGCTTGGCGAAGAGAGAGAGTTGTATAAGAAAGAATTTCTGGTTTCATCTCTTCATTTTACTGCTCTAAAAGACTTTATTCTACCTTTTGAATGTGAGGTAAAGATACGGTATAGGCATCCCGCTGCTCAGGCAGTGGTTTACCCGTTAGAAAACAATGCTGCCAAAGTGGTGTATAAAACGCCTCAGAAATCTATTACACCAGGGCAAGCTGCTGTTTTTTATAATAAAGACCTGCTTATTGGTGGCGGGTTTATTGAGAAAACCTTGTAATATCAAACTGTTTGTTTCTTCAAAGATTAACTACAATAGGTTCGTTGTACTTTTAACAAGGGGGTTAATATGATGCATCTTGAAGACAGGGTATTAACCATCATGGAAAAGGGAGTATCTCAAAAGGTTATAACTGGACTTTTTAATGTAAGTTTGAAGACAGGTGTAACAAGAAGAAGACTTTTTAAGGCAATAGATAAGGCTACATATAATGTATCTTTAAAAAGTCCAAATCGACCCGAAAAAGTTAAAGAAGAAAGATATTATATGGGTAGAGCTCTTCTAAGTTCTCTACAGAAAGCTCTTGATAATAAAATGGTTTCACAGAGTTGCTCAAAGGCTATTTCTGAAATATTACTTAAAAAAATTATTCTGGAAGGGGTTTATATAAGGCGCAAGTTTTACCAGCAGGAAGGGTTTAGACCACCTACATTTGTTACTATTTCTCCAACCAATGTATGTAACCTTAAATGTAAAGGATGTTACGCAGGCGATATTTATGAAAGACAGACCCTAAAATTTGATGTTTTTGATAAACTTATAACCCAGGTCAATAGAGAGTTTGGTTCTTATTTTTTCGTTATATCTGGAGGAGAACCTTTTGCGTATAAAGATAAAGGTAGAACATTGTTTGATATACTTGAAAAACATTCTGATTCTTACTTTATGGCTTATACCAACTCTACGATGATTGATAGTAAATCAGCAAAAAAACTATCAAAATTGGGCAATTTTACGCCTGCAATATCTGTTGAAGGTTTTGAAAAAGAGACAGATGCAAGGAGAGGAAAAGGAACTTATAAAAAAATAATGAAAGCTATGGAAAACCTTAAACAAGAAGGTGTTCCTTTTGGTATATCTGTTACGCCCACAAGAGATAATGCTGACCTATTGTTATCAGACGAGTTTATTGATTTTTATTTTAACAAACTGGGCGCTGTCTATGGATGGTATTTTCAGTATATGCCTATAGGTAGAGAACCTTCTTGCGAACTTATGGTAACTCCAGAACAAAGATTAGAGATGTTTAAGAGAATCTGGGCTCTGGTGAAAAAAGAAAAACTTTTTATAGCCGATTTTTGGAATTCTGGGACTGCTTCCGATGGCTGTATGGCTGCGGCTCGAGGTGGAGGTTACTTTTATGTGATGTGGGATGGAACTATTACACCCTGTGTTTTTATACCTTTTAAAGATAAAGAGTATAATAATATTTATGCTCTGTATAATAATGGAAAAAGTGTTACGGATGCCGTAAAATCTGATTTTTTTGTTAAAATTAGAGAGTGGCAAGATAATTACTGGGTAAAACAACCTAGCCATAAATGTGGAAACCTTCTTGTTCCTTGTATAATAAGGGATAATTCAGAAGATTTTTATAATATTGTAAAAACAACAGAGGCTTTACCTTGTGATAAAGGTGCAGAAGATTACCTTTCTTTTATTGAAGACGGGTTTATGCCTGAATATAATAAAAAATATAGAGAGTATGCCGACCTTATATGGCAGAAAGAATATCTATCAAATGAATAAATATAGACTAACCGATAAGTTGAAGAGATATAGGCATATTGTAAACATAGTTAGCAAATATGGTTTTGGGATAATTGTTGAAAAGATACACCTTGGAAAACTTTTTAGAATACCTATAAAGTATAAGAAAAGAGAATCTTTATCAGCGCCTGTTCGAGTAAGAAAAATGCTTGAAGAGTTAGGGCCAACTTTTATAAAACTTGGACAAATCTTAAGTACCCGACCTGATTTTGTGCCACTTCCTTATATCAGAGAACTTGAAAAACTCCAAGATAACACCACAAAAATACCTTTTGATAAAATAGAAGAGGTTTTCTTCAATGAACATCAAAAAAATATATCAGATATCTTTTCATATTTTGAAGAAGAACCTTTTGCTTCAGCTTCTATCTCACAAGTGCATAGAGCAGAATATCAAGGCAATGAAGTAGTTGTAAAAATACAGAAACCTGATATAGAGGAGCAGATAGATACAGATATAAGTATTATGTACGATATAGCCGCTCTTATAGAAAAATTTATCAAAGAAGCAGATATCTACCAACCAGTATGTATTGTTCAAGAGTTTGAAAAGATGCTTAAGAAAGAACTCAATTTTTTTCTGGAGGCACATAATATTGAGAGGTTTAGAAAAAACTTTGAAAATGAAAAAGATATATACGTACCTTTTGTTTACAAAGAATTGACAACAAAAAAAGTGTTAACTCTTGAATTTATTGATGGTATAAAAATTAGTGATATAGATAAACTTGATAAAGAATGTCTTGATAAGAAAAGGATTTCTCAGATAGGTCTTAACTCCATTATGAAACAGGTATTTGTTGACGGTTTTTTTCATGGGGACCCTCACCCAGCAAATATACTGGTTACAAGGAATTGTAAACTCTGTTTTATAGATTTTGGTATAGTTGGCAGAATAAATGAAGAGAGGCGGTTGGAACTTATACATATATTTAGTGGGTTAATGGATGGTGATTCTTCTAAAATTCTTGATAGTTTAGAAATGATGGGAGCGTTACAAGAAGATACTGATACAAAAAATTTTAAAGAAGAAATAGAAGATATGTTGGACTGTTATAAGAATGTGCCCATAAAAGAACTTGATATAAACCTATTGCTTGAAGATAGTTTTTCGATAATGAGAAAATATTATATAAAAATACCATCAAACCTGACCATACTGATTAAAACATTGATTACCCTCGAGGGAATAGGGCTTTCTTTAGACCCTGATTTTAGCATTGCTGTTAGTATGAAACCGTTTGTGACTAAGTTTATCTCAGAAAGAATTAGAATAAAAAACATTTTTAAGGACGCTGTAAATATTTCTTATGGAATGTTTAGGGTTTTCAAGGAGATGCCTGCAAGTTTTACTTCTTTCTTAAAAATGTTAAAGAAAGGGTCTATAAGTATTTCTTTTGAACATAAAGGTTTACGTGAACTGATAAATATTATCGACAAATCAAGCAGTAGACTATCTTTTAGTCTTATAATAGCTTCCTTGATAATCTCTTCTTCCTTGATAATGGTTTCAGGGGCAGCCCCTCTAATTTTTGGTTTTCCGGCTTTTGGGGTTGTGTTTTTTTGTGTTTCAGCGATATTGGGAATTTGGCTTATAATAGATATAATCAAACATAGGAGTTTATGATGAAAAGTAACAGTTGTTGGCTTCTTCTTTTTCTTATTTGTCTGTTTGTTTTTACTGGTGTTTCGTATGCTTTTGATATAAGAAGACCATCAGATACAGAAGTTTTTATAGGATATGGGAGTGATGAAAAACTTAAAACAGGGAACTATACATACTATCTTATGGGGCTTGATTTTACGTACCCTTTGAAGCAAGAAGGTTGGATGAGGAATCTCTCTTTCCAGATTGAGCCGTTTTTTGCTTTTGTAACCTCTCCAGATACAGGTATTGAGACCGGTTGCTCATTTTTTTTAAAATATAAAGTTCCATTAAACTCTCCAATTAAACCGTATATAAGAGGTGGAATAGGTGGTATCTATATGACCCAGAAAACAGAAGAACAGGGGTCCCAATTAAATTTTGTTGACCAACTTTGTTATGGGGTTGCTTATGAAAAAAACGGTAAGACATTTTCTCTGGAATTTAGGAACAGACATATTTCTAACCTTGATTTAAAAGAACCCAACTCTGGAATAGATTCTAAGGTATGGATGCTGGGTTACACTTCTTTCTTTTAAAATAAATGAAAATAGCTATACTTACAGGGGAAACATCTGGAGATAATTACGGAAGTTTGCTTGCTAAAAAGATTAAAAGCATTTCTCCTGAAACCATTATTTTAAGTACCGGTGGGAGTAAAATGAAGGTCCTATCTGATATTTTTATAGATATGCCACTCGGCAAGATGGGGTTTTCAGGTGTTATAAAGAGTATTGGTGCTTTTTATAACTCGTATAAAAAGGTAGTAAAACTAATTGAACAAGAAAATCCTTCACTTATAATATTTATTGATAATCCGGGGTTTAATCTAAAAGTAGCCAAAGCTTTAAAAGGTAGATATAAAACTCTCTATTATATTCCACCCAAAATTTGGGCACACAACTATAATAGGATAAAAACAATTAAAAAATATATACAAGTTGTTATACCTATCTTTTCATTTGAGAGAGAGATTTACGAAAAAGAAGATGTGGAATGTTATTGGTTTGGTCATCCTGCTACAGACTTAATAAAACAATCTCATAATACTGAAAGGAAAACGGTTAGAGAAAAAGATGTAGTTGTAGGGTTGTTACCTGGTAGCCGTGAAGAAGAGATAAAATATCTGCTTCCGGAATTTTTAAAAATTATAAAAAAGATGCGTAAAGAACGGAAACTAAAATTCTTGCTTTCTGCTTCTGATAAAAACATTAAAAAGAAGCAAGAACTTATGCTTGCAAAATATGATGAAAGTAGTGTATTGATTAAAGAAGACCTTTATGAAATTATAGATAGTTCAGATATGCTTTTTGCTGCAAGTGGGACGGTAAATATTGAAATAGCACTTAAAGGAAAACCATTTCTTGTTTTTTATAAAACCACTTTTTTAAATTATTTTTTGGCTAAAATGATAGTAAAACTTAAATATATAAGTCCTGTGAACCTTATTCTTAACCAAAAAGTTGTCCCGGAATATATACAAGTTTTTCCTCATCAAGATATTGTAAAGACATCTTTAAATATATTAACTAAAAAGACTCTTTACAAAAAACAGATAAAGAATTTTGAGGTTTTTAAGAACCAGATGAACGACGTAAAAGTTAGTGAGAAGGTTGCGATGTTTATATTATCTAATATGGAGAACCAATGATAAGAGAGTTTCTGAAACTTAGTAAATATATAAATATAAGATGGAGATACTTTGTGGCTGGTATGGTATTTATGCTTATTAGTGCTCTTTTAAACGGTATCTCTCTCTCTTCAATAGTGCCTCTTCTTGATAGGATTATCGCAGGAAGAGATATAAAGATACCAGAAAATTTACCTAATTTTATAAGTTTAAAAATAACCCCAATAGTATCGATTCTTAACTCTGTTTCATCTACTTCTTTATTAAAATATATTATACTTTTTCTTATAACTATTATCTTTTTAAAGGGGCTGTTTTTTTATTTGAATAACTATTTTTTCCATTTTTTTGGCAATAGAACATTAACAGATTTGAGAGACAAAATATATTCTAAAATCACATCTCTGTCAATGGATTTCTTTAGTAAAGAACAGTCTGGGGATATTACCTCAAAAATAATTTTTGACGTTAACCTGTTAATGAGGTCGTTTGTAGGTAATTTTCCTTCACTAATATTTCAAACCACTCTGGTTTTAGTATATTTTTTCATAATTTTTACCATAGATTGGAAGATGAGCCTTGTTTCACTACTTATTTTTCCACCTATTTTGTTGCCTCTTTTAAATGTGGGGAAAAAACTTAGAAAACTTGGTAGCAAAATTCAAGAAGCTTACGGGATGGTAGGCAACCTAATACATGAAGGTGTCTATGGGCAACAGATAATAAAAGCGTATAATCAAGAAGAAAGAATTGTTGAAAAGTTTAATCTTGAAAACGAAAAAATATTTAAAACAGTAATGTCTGCAACAAAAAGGATACTGCTTATTTCACCTTTTACCGAGGTTGTAGCGGTGTTTGGGGCAAGCGGGATTATATATTACGGAGCAAGCAAAGTTATTGAAGGTTCTTTAAGTTCAGGTTTTTTATTTTTCTTTTTTATCTCGCTTTTCTCAATCATTAGCCCATTGAAAGGTGTTATGACTGCGTATGCCAACTTAAAACATGAGAGTTCAGCATTAAGAAGAATATTTGAAGTTCTGGATAAAGAGAGTTCTGTAAGAGATGAAGGTGCAGATGTGCTTGAAGGGCTTGAAAGAGAGATAGAGTTTAAAAATGTTAGTTTTTCCTATGGAGAAAAATCTATACTCAAAGGTATAAACTTAAAAGTGAAGAAAGGAGAAAAACTTGGTATAGTTGGGCAGACAGGGGCAGGGAAAAGTACTTTAATAGGGCTTTTGCTAAGATTATACGAACCTAATGCTGGAGAAATTCTTGTTGATGGCAAAAATATGAAAAACTATATCCTAAGTTCCTTGAGGGATAAGATAGGCTTTGTAAGCCAAGAACCTATAATATTTTCTGATACCTTAAAGAAAAATATTGCTTTTACAGAAACAATCGATGAGAAAAAACTTGAAAAGGCAATAGCAACATCAGGATTAAAGGAGTACATTAAATCTTTACCTGATGGATACAACACTTTGACAGGTGAAAGGGGAGCAACATTATCTGGTGGACAAAAACAACTCTTATCAGTAGCTCGCGCTATTTATAAAGACCCTGAAATCTTAATTCTTGATGAAGCAACGGCTTCTTTGGATAGCAAATCAGAGCAGTTATTACAGGAAGCGTTATATAGCATAATAAAAAATAGAACAGTATTTATAATTGCTCATAGGCTTTCTACTCTAAGAAATGTGGATAGAATAATAGTGCTTATGAATGGAAAAATTTCTGAAGAAGGTACACATCAAGAACTCTTTGATAAAAAAGGAGACTATTATAGGTTATGGCAACTACAGTTTTCTTCTGACAAGTCCTAATAAAACTCTCTCACCCCTTTCCATTCCTTTATACTTTTTACCTACCTGTATACCATCCTAACGCCTCATTTTGTCATTCTGAACTTGTTTTAGAATCTCTAATTTAACCCTCGTAAAGTAAGTATTAAAAAGCGAGATTCCGGGTCAAGTCCCTCGGAGATACTCGGGATAAACCTCATCTTTATTCTTGCCTTGTCGCCGTTTTGTGGCGTTGCGAGGAGTGTTTAATTCCGATAGTTTTCATAGGAATTGCGACGTGGCAATCCTCGTTTTTATCCTATACACTATTGTTTCTTCTCATTCCTTTTCGCCTTCGGAAGATTGCCACGCTGAGAAACGTTCGCAACGCTACAATACAGCGGATTGCCACACTCCCTTTGGTCGTTCGCAAAGACGGAATGGGTGAGTGTCGTTCAACCTAAAATTTTTTACCAGTTGTTGCTTTTGAAAGAGAAGAATACCCAACGCCTTTAAGAATACTTATAGAATTATAAAGAGATTTGATTTTTTCAACCAACCCTTTAACCGCTATGATTTCAAGACAATTATTATGGTCCATATGTATATGTTGAGTGGATATTATTACATCATAAAAATTGTGTTGGATATCTATGATTTTATCAAGAAGTTCTTTCTGGTGGTGGTTGTATACTAAAGTAATACTTCCAGCTACTAATTCGCCTTTCAACCATTCTTCTTCAACAATATTTTTTCTGATAAGGTCTCTTATAGCCTCAGAGCGATTTGTGTACCCTTTTTTTGCAATAAATTCATCAAATTTGGCAAGAAGTTGTTTTTCCATTGAAACACCAAACCGTATCAATTTATTCATTTTTGTTCCTCCAACTTGATTTTTGTCTCAAGAGAAGAGTAATAGTAGTACCATTCTCTAAAACCTTTAATAAATAAGAAAAAGGCAAATATTTCTACAAAATATCTTGATATCCCGTAGGTTGATTCCGAAAAGAGTTTGCCACACATCCCTATTATAAGCCCAATAGAAGAAAAGACAGCCCAGATTCTCATCAAATGAGAATTATATTCATTCCATGCATCTGCGGCACTACTTATAGCGGGAGCGCTTCCGAGATTTCTGTATAAATATTGCATATTCACTTGGTTACTTATTCTAAGTACTGCTGCATTTATTATATTGGCTGCCGCACCGTATAAAATGTAATATATAGGGACAAATAAGTTAGGTAAGTTTGTCAAAAATGTTGAAGCATAACCTATTGCATAAAGTGAAGAAAAGAGTGTTATATCCATTACACGGAAAGGCAAGATATTCTTTTTGCAGGTAGAAACAAGAAGAGAAACCTCTTTTAAAGAAGGAACTCTCTCCTCTTGTTTAATCCTGTCTCTAACTATTCTCATAGTTTTGCTAAAAGTTGTATTTAACAGATGTATTGGAAAGATTTCTTCCGCATATTTTTTTAAGACAACCCCCGAAGTTGGTTTAAAAACATTTTTTTCCTGTAAAATAGCAAAACTTTTCATCAACCCTTTTGTTGTATTTTGAACATCAATAGGTTCTAATTGTTCTATAAAAGGGCTGATTGTTATAAGTTCACTTTCAGTAAAATTAAGATGTTTTCTTAATGTGTGAATAATTATTATTTTTGAGTTTTCCTGTAGGGCTTGGTTAAAAGACTCCTTAAAAACGCCATACTGCTCCATAAGGAAAGTGAAATTTTCTTTTTTCCTTACAATATCATAAAAAACTTTTTCAAAATTCCTCCATCTTCTAATCTCTTTTGTTTCAGAAAACTCTTTAAATGCGTCAGAATCCATAGTTTCTTTTACTATGGCTGAAGGAAGATGTTTGCTTAACCTAAGAGATTTTTTCACATAGAAAACTTCAGCAGGTGCTCTTAGGAAAACAAGTATGCCTGCTGCGAGGGTGTACCAGGTGTTTCCTTTTAATCTTTCTGCAACTCTAACAAAAACGCTTGCATTTATGATTGCAACTGCAAGGTTCGCAAAGACAGTCAATTTAATGGAGTGTTGTACCTCAGGAAATATCCCTTCATTAGAATAAAAAGCACGAAGGTTAGGGCTATTAAACCCGTATACAGCTTTTCTTATTGAAGAAATAGAGAAGAAAGGTTGTTTTTCAGCTTCATCTTCTTCATACTCAATCAGAAGGTTCTCTATCTCAAATTCTTTATCCACTTTTATGGAATTTTTTAAATGAAACTTATATTTATACCCTGTTGTGCAAAAGTGAGGAGAACTTTCTTCCGCATCACTGACTGTAAGTTCCCAATAAGGAAAAGTTCTTATGAGTTCAAGTTCGGCTAAATGTTGTCCATCTGTCATAAATAACTTTTTTATCCTTGTTGGTAAAAGTCGTTTTTCTTTTGGTTCTGAAAACACAACTTCGTATCCTCTTCTCTTAAAAAATGAAGAAAAAAAGCCAATAGTAAGTTCCCAATCAGTGTTTCTATAGATATTGTCGCCATCAACAATAAATTCCATACTGTTTTCACTTAGTTTATGTTTCTTGGAGGAATATGGAATAAGAACAACTACCAAAATATGGTCCTTTTTAAAAGATGCTCTATAAATTCTATTTTCTTTATCAGAATATCTAAATGATTTTTTTAAAATATTCCAAGTCCAGGCTTCTTCTTTTATGATATCTTGCTCAAAAAATAGACCTACCTTTTTAATAGCAGCTTCAAGCAATTTATTTTTTTTGTTTTTCATAAGAGTATAAAAATGCAAATTTTATCAAAAATATGGTAAAATGATATGGTTTTTAAAGGGATTTATTAAAATAGATTATATCTTAAAGGAGACTGTAAAGCAATTTAAGGAAAACAAAATATGAAAAAAGAAAAGATAGTATGCATTATACCAGCAAGGTTTGATTCTGAACGGCTTCCAGGAAAAGTGTTATATCCTATTAATGGTAAATCAGTACTTGAGCGGGTTTTCAATCAAGCTAAAGTTATAAAAGATTTTGCTGGGATATATATTGCTACTGATAATGAGAAAGTGTCGTTAGAGGCTAATAAAATTGGTGTTGAGACAATATGGACTTCAAAAGATTGCAGAAGTGGTAGCGATAGGGTGGCAGAAGCAGCAGAGAAACTTGATGCTTCAATAATTGTTAATATACAAGCAGATGAACCTTTTTTACCACAAGAAGCTATTGTTGATTCTATTAAAATGTTGAAAGAAAACCCCGAAGTAGGCGTTACAACTGCCGCTACCAGAATAAGAAAAGATGAAGAACTTTTTGACTCTAATACTGTAAAAATTGTTATAGATAAAAATGGTGATACGTTATACTCATCGCGCTCATTAATACCTTATCCTACTGTATACTATTCCAAAGAAGACCCTTTACAACTTAAAAAAGTTGTTTTTTACAAACATATAGGGATATATGTTTTCAGAAAAAAATTTCTTGCTAAATATGCAACATTGCCAACAGGAATTCTTGAAGATATAGAAAAACTTGAACATTTAAGAATAATCGAAAATGGGTATAAATTAAAAGTTGCAATCATAGAGCAAGATTCTCCTTGCGTAGATACTTTTGAGGATATAAAAAAACTCCAAACCTCTTAAGAAAAAACGGAATACGGGGTTGCCTCTGTATGTCATTCCGGATTCATCCCGAATCTCGTTTTTTCGTTCTGCTTACTACCGACGTGGGTTAGGTAAGAGATCCTGAAACAAGTTTAGGATGGTAAAATTGGGCGTTTGGGCGATAAAATGAGCGAGTAGAGGAACAAAAGGCTTGAACCTTTTGTTAACAGACCCCCCATTCCGTCTTGGCGAGCCGTTTTTTGGCGTGGCAATCCCGCCGAAGGCGAAAAAGGAATGGGAATAAACAATAG